>CAZUXL010000025.1:0-33460 GCA_964624355.1 uncultured Spirochaetales bacterium | reverse complement strand
ATGGATCTTTTTCTCCTAGCCCACTGTTTTTGGAGTCATCAGGGGCATAAGGCGATGGTGAAGGATTTGATCACCCAGGTGATTCAGGACCATGGACTATTACCGCCCTTTTCCCCCCAGGAATTGGAAAAACGTTTTTCCCTCCTCCATGGAGAACTCCGATCCTTGGTTCGGGAGTCTAAAGATGTGGAAATTACGGTTCCCTTGCTGTTTCAACAGGAATATTACACCCTGGCGGGATTTAGACCTTCGGTGGTCACCCGGATTTGGGCTGAAGACTTTGAACTTTTGAGTGACGGGACCACTCGGGAGTGTGAAGTCTACTTTTTCGCCAAAGGTTATACCTATTCCTTCTCTGAAAAGCACCTTCTCCAGAGAAAAGGGGAAGGGGCGGAGGTGCTGGTGGATGGACAAAAGTTTCTTTTGGAGTCCCAATTGATCACCCGCACCATCATTCAAGAAAAAGATGCTGAAGACGCTGCCCTCGGTCCCTGGGAAGTCAAAGTGCGGGAATTTGCCCAGGAATTGGGGGAACTTCAAACAACCTTGAAAGAATTTATATCCCGAGAAGAAAGCCGGAGCCGAGAACACCTTTTTGTATCTCCCGATCTGATTCCCGCTACTTTACAACGTTTGGAAGGGACTTCCATCCTTTTGTCGGATTTGAGAATTCGGGTCCAGAGACTGATCAGTTTGAAAAAACCAGAATCCGAGAACTAGCATGTCCACGCCCCACGAAGATCTGAAAACTTCCCTTTGGAGCCGGTTGAGCAGCTCCGGGGTCTTGAACCTGGATGATCAACCCCTTAGGAAAGCCCGTGTGGACAATTATTTAGATGGATGGATTCAATCTCTGGAACCCCTCCACCTCACCACAGAAAAAAAGAGACTTCTGGAAGATGGGGATGGTGAAAAAGATTTTTTATTTCTTTCTCAAACTTATCCCGATTTGGAATCCGAATGGGAGTTTTTTTTCCAGATAAAGGGTGATGAGGATTTGGAAAAAGCAGGAGAGCGGCAGGCTCGGGTTTTGTGGGGTCATCTTTGGGATCTCCACTGGCGATCCGAAGTTTATAAAGCGGCCACCCAGAATTTTTCTGAACTGAAGTCGGATTTGATCTTCCGGTTAAAGAGCTTGGAAGAAACGGAAAACAAGGTGCAAGCCCTCTTTGGACCCCGGGATCTGGGGTGGGACCTGGAAAGTGGAGATTGGCAACATAAAAACCTGGAAAAACTGTGGAGTCTTATGGATAACCTCAAACTCCGGAAAGATGTGCAGAAGCTGGCAAAACTCTTTGGTCGGGGCAGACAAGGACGGGATCTTCCGGATGAAGGAAAAAAAGCCGAAGAAACGGTTTTTTATGAGGAGGGGGAGCCCCAACCCGGGCGTACCGAGATCCACGGATTAAAAAAGGGCGCAGCCTTGGGGGAACTTTTGCCCCAGGAAATGGCCCTTTTGGCACTCCCTGAAACTTCCACCTTGTTTTGGGCCCGGTGGGCCGAATCCTCCCTTCTGGGGTGGGACTATAGGACCCGTCAGCCCCAATCCCTTTCCACCGCAAAAAAAGCAGGAGGGAAGTCCCCACAGCCTGGAGGCCCCCTGGTCATCTGTTTGGACACCTCAGGGTCCATGCGGGGAAAACCGGAAGAGGTGGCTAAAACCTTGGTTTTAGCCTTAGTCAAAGAAACTCAGTTGGAAAACAGACCCCTGTACCTCATCAATTATTCCTTGGAGTTAAAGGCCTTGGACCTGGGGTCTTTGAAAGAAAGTTTCTCCGAGTTCTTGGAATTTCTTGGGTATTCATTTTACGGTGGGACGGATTTAAATCCAGCCCTCCTCCATGCCTTGGGGCTTTTAGCCCGTGGGGAGGCCTGGAGAGATGCAGATATTCTAGTTATTTCGGACTTTTCCCAGCCAAAGCTTCGCCCGGAAGTGGTGAAGCAAATGAAAGAACTTCAAAAAACGGGGGGGCACCGGTATTACTGCCTTTCCGTGTCTGTGAAGACTTTAAAGGATCTTCTTCATGTGTTTGATGGGGGCTGGGTTTACAACATCAGCCCCAAAAGGGCTGAAGGCATCGACGCTGACACCCTGAAGAAGCTTCCCTAGGCACCAGTCGAGGGAATTTCTCCCACCGAGTCCCGAATAATAAGTTCCGGCGGGACAAGGAGTTCCAGCTGTACGGGACTGGCTTCCAATTTCCCCACCACATAATCCACAGCCCCCGCACCCATGAGCCCCGCCTGTTGTCCCACGGTGGTTAATCCCGGTTCGGAAAATTCCGCCGCCAGGGCATTATCGAAACCCATAATTGAAAGATCCCGGGGAATATTCAATCCCAAGAGTTTTAATTTTTTCATCATCCCCAGGGCCATGAGATCGTTGGCCGCCAGAACCGCGGTGGGGGGTTCTGGAAGTTTTGAAAAAATCTGTGCAGCTTGTTCACCGCTGGAACGGGTGAAGTCCCCTTGAAAGACCCAAGGCTGTCCTGGAAGCCTTTTACTTTTTAAGAAATCCTCGTAGCTTTTAAACCGCAGTTGGGCCACCGGAGCGGTTAAGGGCCCCCGTAGAAACCCAATTCGCCGATGGCCCAGGGACCAAAGATAATCCATGGCATCCAAAACTCCCTTTTGGTTATCAGAAGAAACCTGACCGACCAAGGGACCATGCATGGGGAAATCGATGACCCCCACAGGAAGGCTACTGTGGGAAATTTCTTGGAGATGGGGATCATCAGAGGCCACACCAATAAATATGGCCCCCTCCACCTGCCGCTCTTTGCAAAGTTTGATATAGGAGGTTCGATTGGCCAAGTCCTTAGTCAGGGTGAAAAAAAGGAGGTCGTACCCTCTTTCTGCGCTTCGTCGGGCTATTCCATCTAAAAATTGGGTTCCATAATTTTCCATAAAAGACACTTCATCCCGGGAAAGGAAGAAAAGCCCCAAGGTCCGGGATCGACGGGTGACGAGCCTACGGGCGATGATGTTGGGGGAGTAACCCATCTCTTGAGCCAGTTGGTTGATCCGGGTTTTTGTATCTTTGGAAACCAGGGGACTATCGTTGAGGCAGCGGGATACGGTGGAATGGGTGACTCCGGCTGCCTGGGCGATATCTTTAATGGTGATCATACCCACGAGTCTAGAGAAGGGCTCCTCGGGTGTCAAAGGGGCACCTGAGATAAGGGGGCTCCATGATGAGGACTCAGATAAATTAATAAGTTTATACTTGACAGATGAATTTCCTGTGGTAAACTGGTTTTAGGTTTTGCACACGTGTGCAAAGATTGATGCCAAATCTATGAAAGGATGAAAGAAAGTCCTTTTCAAATCCCACTGGTGGGTAGATAATGGTAGGCAACAACAAAAATCTTTCATAGGAGGAAGTATATGTTAAAATTTAGGAAGGCCGTCCTGGGACTGGCTGCCGTGGCAATGGTGGGAGTCATGACTCTCATGGGTTGTCAGGCTGGACCCGTGGAACTCGAGATGTATTACTACAAGCAAGAGGCCACAGACGGTATTAACAAGATGGTGGCGGAATTCACCAAGGATTATCCCAATATCACCATTAAGACTCTCATTGTTCCCAACGATGGTGGCGCAACATTGAAGACCCGGTCTGCAGCAGGAAATCTGCCAGACTTGGTTCAACTTCAGAGCTACGCCCAGGTTGTGGAATACGCCAAGCCCGGTTACCTTCTAGATCTAACCAACGATGCTGTCATGGGTAAAGTGGTGGATTCTGCTAAGAACGCCGTGACCTACAACGGAAAACAATTCGCTGTTCCCATGGATTTTGCGGGTATTGGTATCATCTATAACAAGGCTATTTTTGCCAAGTTAGGACTCAAAGCCCCCACAACCTTCCCAGAACTCCAGAACGTGGTCGCCACCCTACAAAAAAACGGTGTCACGCCTTTTGCTGGTCTTTTGAAAGCCAACTGGTCCATCGGACACTTTGTTTCCCTGGTCCACACCTCACTGTTGGGCGCTAAGGGCGGAAACGCCGCTATCCTGAAATTCATCGATGAAATGAATGCTGGAACCGGCTCCTTTGGAAAAGACGTGGATATCAACGAAGTCACCAAGATTATTGATTTCTACAAATCTGGAATGGATACCAACGCCGCAGAAATGGATTGGAACGAACAACAGGCTGCTTTTGCTGCGGAAAAAGCTGCCATGATGGTTCAAGGTTTGTGGAGCTACGGAGCGGCCATCGGAACCAATCCAGCCCTGGATTGTGGATTTGTTCCCTTCCCCGTGACTACCAACGCTGCGGATACCAAATTCTTTGCTGACGTGGACTCCACCTTTGCCATTTCTTCTCAATCCACCCCTGAAAAACAGGCTGGTGCAAAGAAATTCCTGGAATGGCTGTCTACCGAGAGAGCTATCAAGATTTGGACCGAAGACGTGAAACTCACCTCTTCCTTCAAAGGTGCCGACCTTTCTGCCATGCAGACACCTTTCCAGGAATTGATGACCTCCGTGGCCACCGTGGGTGCTTATCCATGGGCCTTCTCCATGTACCCCAATGCAACCTTCGAAACCGCTGTGAAAACCAGTGGCCAAGGTTATATGCTCGGACAGAAAACCGCTGCTGACCTCGTGGCAGACGTGGATAAATCCTGGGCAGAAAACAAAGCTCAGTAATCGTTAATAAAAGGGCAGGGCAACCTGCCCTTTTTATAAGGGAGACGACCCCATGGTCACATCAAAAAAAAGAACCATTCTTCAATTCCTCGTTTTCGTCGGACCAGCATTCCTTCTTTATTATTTATTTTTTATCAACCCATTTTTTCAAGGATTTTTGATATCCATGACAAATTGGGATGGGCTTACCTCCAGGACCCCTATTTCCCTCCCGGTGGAGGAATTTGAGACCACCCTTCTCGAAAAGGTTTCCAGTGCCGATGATAAGGCCTTTTTGCTTACCATATACAAGAAAGATAATCAGGCTAAAACCTACAATAGAACAGAGCTCACAGGATGGGATCGGTGGAAGGTTCTGAGTATTCTCTCCGCCACGGGGTACGAACCGGACAAATACCGTTTTGTGGGATTAAAAAATTACACCGATGTGATGAGTGGGAATATCGATCCCTCATTTTACCCCCGGACCGGTGAACTTCGGCATTTTCAGGAACAGAGTTATCTTCCCAATGCTTTCAATGCCGGGGTCTATGAACGATTTAAAGATTTTTACAGGGAAAAACCCGAGGTTCAGATTCTTGCAGATAAGTATTACCAGAAGAAAAATCCTCAGGTCTATCAGTTGAATTCCAACCTCTTTGAATTCGAAATCCAACAGAAACTTCGCAATCTCTCCACCTTGGATCAAGTCCAAGTAGAAGGGTATATGAAGGATTTGGCTAAAGCGGGTCTGGAAGGAAGCGAGGACTCGGCGGCTAAGCTTAAAGGTTTGGTCGGGGGGTATGCTTCCTTAAGCACCGAAGATAAAGCTGTTTTTGATTCCACCAGCGACCAACTTTACGAGCTTTCCACTTTTAAAAAGCTCCTGGCCGCCGGGACCATCGAAAATAAATACCAGATGGGTGTTTTGGGCTTCACCCTGGTATTCACAATCCTGACTGTTCTCCTGGCGAATTTCTTAGCTTTTGTGATTGCCGTCGCCTTGGATAAAAAAATAAAAAGTAAAAATGTTTTAAGGTCCGTCTTTTTTCTCCCCAATATCATTTCCCTGGTGATTGTGGCATTTATTTGGTCCCTGATTTTCGGACAACTCCTGCCCAAGATTACTCCCATTGATATTTGGATGGGTAATCCCGATATAGCTCCCTACCTGGTGGTTTTAGTAGCGGTTTGGCAGGGTATGGGGTACTACATGGTGATTTACCTCGCCGGTCTGCAAAGCATTCCCCAGGAGATTCTGGAGGTGGCCAGCGTGGACGGCGCCGGTAGTTGGAATCGTTTGGTAAATATTACCATTCCCTTGCTTCTCCCCGCATTCACCATCTGCCTTTTTCTCTCCTTGGCCAACGCCCTCAAGAGTTTTGACATTGTTTTTGCCCTGGTCGGTCCCTCGGGCTATGCGGTGAATTCAGTTCCGGTGGTAATGGATATTTACTTTGACGCCTTCGCCCGAAAACTCGCAGGCTTATCCACGGCGAAAGCCATCCTGCTGATGTTGGTCATTATCACTATTACCGGTATTCAGCTCACCATCATGAAAAAGAAGGAGGTGGAATACTAATGAGCGCTTCCACCAGTCTCAACTTCACAGGAAAAGGGCGCAAACGCATGCTCCTGGTCCTGGAAATTATTTTGATCCTCGCCGCTGTGGTTTTTATTTATCCCACGATCTTCGTGTTTAATAATGCCTTTAAAACCACGGTGGGAATCAATCTTTACCCCACATCCTTTCCTTCGGGATCTTTTGAAAAAACCATGGAGGATTTGGTAAAGGATAATCCCAAGGATTTTTTAAAGTATATCCGCAGTGATGAACCCTCTCTGGACGCCTTTCTAACCACGAAGGCAGTGGATTTGGCTGCTTATCTGAAGGCTAATCCCCTGGAAGCCCGGATTTTCGCCAAGACCCTGGGCGGGGAGGTTCAGGGGGATTCTAAAGTCAGTTTTAAATCCACTTTCACACTGGATAACTTTCCCAAGGCTTGGGAGCAGACCAGATTTCCCTGGGTTCTTTTGAATACCTTTATCATAACGATATTTTCAGTTTTAGGAGTGGTGATCATTTCCTCCACAGCCAGTTATATGCTGGTGCGAACCACAGGCAAGCGTACGGGTTGGCTGTTTTATTCCCTGTTTACCTTTGCTTTAGTGATTCCCTTCCAGGTGATCATGGTTCCCTTGGTGGTCCAGTCTGTGGATATGGGGCTGACATCCATGGGAAAGCTGGTGCGTAACCCCCAGGAACTTTCCATGATTCTAAAAAGCCTGGGAATAGTACCCATGTATTGGGGTTTAGGGGTGCCGACGGCGGTGTTCATGTACCATGGATTCATCAAGGGGGTCCCTTTGGCCCTGGAAGAATCGGCGTACTTGGACGGGGCCAGTGTCTACCAGGTATTCTGGAAAATTGTATTTCCCATGCTTACTCCCATTACCGCCACGGTGGTAATTTTGGATGTGCTTTGGATTTGGAATGACTTCCTACTTCCTTTGATCATCATTCAGGAAGGGACCTTGCAGCTAGCCCAGTTTCGATTCTTCGGCATGTTCTTTCGGGATTATGGGCCGGCTATGGCCTCCTTGGTCCTGAGTGCTTCCCCGGTTCTTTTGTTTTATCTCGCCCTCCAGAGATTCATTATCAAGGGAATTTCCGCCGGTGCGGTAAAAGGCTGATGTTTCTTTATCTGTTTCGGAAGTCCCTAGTCGACTTCTGGGACCATTTTATCCCCGCCATCCTTTATAATTTGCTGAGTTTAGGATTCATGGCGGGGATATTTATTACCCTTCAAATTGCTGGGTATTGGTGGCCTTTGGTTACGGTAATTATTTTAGCCCTAGGCCAGTTCGCTGCGTCTGTTCTCCTAGGTGTTCTGGGGTCAAAGGAAAAAAAGTTTCCGAACTTTAAATTGCTCCTGGGATCTTTGCTTTGGGGAATTTTCGGGGTAATGGGGGCTTTGGCCTTAGGATTTTACTGGTCTTCTTCAGAATACTTCTCCTGGTTTCTTGGGTTCCTGGTATTTTGGATATTAATACTAGGAGGTGCCCTGGGAGCCTTATTTTGGACATTCTTCACCCTCTCGGATGAGCGTTTTTTTCCCTACGGGGAAACCTTGTTGTCCCTTCTCAATCATCCCCGAGCCATAAGTTTAAACTTTCTTGTAGGACTGGTTTCCCTGGGCTCGGTTATCATTCTTTTACCTGGACCAGCTTTGGGATTGTTCTGGAGCTTAAACACCAGGGAATTGATTCTGGAATACGAGACTCGACAAAGGGAATTTCCCCAGGAAAAAGTATCGTGGAAAACAATAATTGAACCCCACAATAGGGAATTGAAAAATCGAAGCTGGCTGAGTCTTATCTTCCCCTGGAAAGATTAAAGTTGTCATTTTGTGACCTTTTTCATATAATTGTGAAACGAGGTACAATACAATGAAGAGTTTGAAGGGTACGCAGACTGAAAAAAATCTGTTAGCGTCGTTTGCAGGGGAGTCCCAAGCCCGCAACCGCTATACTTATTTTGCATCAAAGGCCAGAGAGGAAGGATTGGTTCAGATCTCCTTAATTTTTGAGGAAACTGCCAACCAGGAAAGGGAACACGCAAAAAGATTTTTTAATTTTTTAGAGGGTGGGGATTTGATGATCACTGCTACCTATCCCGCGGGCATCGTTGGAACCACAGCTGAAAATCTGAAACATGCTGCTGGGGGCGAAAATCACGAGTGGAAGGATCTCTATCCCTCCTTTGCCAAAGTAGCCCGGGAAGAGGGTTTTAACGCCATCGCCACGGTTTATGAAGCCATCTGTGTGGCTGAAAAACACCATGCTGAGAGGTATGAAAAACTTCTGTCAAATCTGGAAAAAAACCAAGTGTTTAAGAAGGACGAAAAAGTACTTTGGATTTGCTCCAACTGCGGTTATATCAGCGATTCCCTGGAAGCCCCGAAAGCCTGTCCAGCTTGTGCCCATCCCCAAGCCTTTTTTGAACTTTTAAAAGTAAATTACTAATTGCTCCCCAGGCTCATTTCTTAAAAACCTTCCTATGAGGGTTTTTAAGATAGCCTTGATCCAATCCCCTTGACCCTATGACTTCCCTGTGCTATAACCTCCTGAGCAATTTATATTTGAGGGAAGAACATGTACGCTTTGGTAGAAATCAAGGGAAAACAGTACAAGGCTGAAAAAGGCGCCACTCTACGGGTGGATCTGTTTACTCAGGAAAAGGGCACTTCTGTAGAGTTTGAATCAGTTCTTCTGATTTCTGACGAGAAGACTGTCAAGGTAGGCGCACCCTACGTTACTGGTGCTAAAGTTAAGACGACTATTCTGGACACTGTAAAAGGTGAAAAGGTGAAGGTTCTTAAATTTAAGCGCCGGAAGTCCTATATGAGGACCCAGGGTCACCGTCAGCAGTATTCTATGCTGAAGGTTGAGGACATCTCCGGAGTCTGACTTGATCGCAATCTCTGTTAGAGTAACGAAAACTGGTCTTCTAACTCGTTTAGAGGCTGGTGGTCATGCTCTTCAGGGAATTGTGGGTGCAGACCCTGTCTGCGCCGCTGTATCGATTTTGCTGAGAACCTTAGGGCGATTGGCAGAATTAGAAAAAGGGTTAGATATCAATTCCCGGGCTGAAAGGCCTGGCGATTTTTTTCTGGACATCACCCGAATCTCGTCAGAGGTTCAGGAGCGGTGGAAGGGGGTGGGATCAATGGCTTTAAAAGGCCTTTCTGATCTTTCCCGGGATTATCCCGAAATTATTAAATTAGTAATTACTGAACATTTGGAGGATAGCCATGGCACATAAAAAAGGTGGCGGTAGCTCTCGTAACGGTCGTGATTCTGCTAGCCAACGTCTTGGAGTCAAGCGTTTTGGTGGACAGGTTGTGAAGGCCGGAGAAATTATCGTTCGTCAGAGGGGAACAGTGTTCCACCCTGGTCTTAACGTAGGTATTGGTACTGATCACACTATTTTCGCACTTATTCCTGGCTCTGTGCTTTTCAGGGACCGTCGGGGTAAGAAAGAAATTTGCATTACCCCAGCAGAGTAGTTCAACTTGGAAGGATTCGTTGACGAGACCATTATAGAGGTGGCCTCGGGTAAGGGTGGTGCGGGCTGTGTATCTTTTCGAAGAGAGAAGTACGTCCCCTTAGGCGGACCTGACGGCGGAGATGGGGGTCGCGGTGGGGATGTAATCTTCACTGTGAAACAAAATCTCCGAACTTTAACTAAGCTGAAGCTGAAGAGAGTCTTTAAGGCTCAGAACGGGCAACCGGGGATGGGTAAAAAATGTCATGGAAAGGATGGGGAAAGTATAATGATTCCCGTTCCTCCTGGCACTATTGTCCGGGATGCGGAGACCGATGAGCTGATTTTTGATTTCTCCACTACCGAAGAAACCGTGGTAAAACTTTACACCGGTGGAAAAGGTGGTTTGGGAAATTGGCACTTTCGCACCAGTGTAAAACAAGCTCCTAAATACGCTCAGCCTGGACTACCAGGGTACGAAACAAAACTCAGGGTCGAATTGAACATCATTGCTGATATTGGTTTCGTGGGTTTTCCCAATGCGGGTAAGTCCACCCTATTAGGGATGCTTACCAATGCGAATCCAAAAATAGCCCCCTATCCGTTTACCACGAAAATCCCCAATCTGGGTTACTTGAACTATAAAGATCATGATATTATTCTGGCGGATATTCCTGGGATCATAGAAGGGGCTGCGGAAGGTAAGGGTTTGGGAATTCAATTTCTCAAACATATTGCCAGAACCCATGGACTTGCGTTTTTAATCGATCTTAGTGAAGAAGACTATCTGGAAAAATTCCCCATTCTCCTAAAAGAGTTGGAAGATTATGCCCCGGAATTACTCCATAAGCAAAGGGTGATTTTTGGAACCAAAACCGACTTAGATGAAGATGGGAGCCTTTTAAAAGGTTTACAGGAAAGTCTACCCAACGAAAAAGTCATTGGTATAAACAATTTTATGCACGATGAACTGGAAAAGATCCGGGAGGTATTCCTTCAGCTGGTTTTGAAGGCGGCTGAATGAAGATTGCCATCATCGGCGGAACTTTTAATCCTCCCCACATGGGACACCTCCTCTTAGCTGAGGAGGTTCTTAATGAACTCGGTTACGACCGGGTTCTTTTTATTCCTTCCAATAAGCCGGCGCACAAAACGGTGGATGGGGACGTTTCCGCATCCCAGCGCATGGAAATGGTGAGGCTTGCCATCGGCGATAGGAATAATATTCAGCTAGAAGCCTGCGAAATCCTCAGGGGGGGCGTTTCCTATTCTATTGATACGGTGAATTGTGTTTTACAATGCTATGACTTGGATGATAAACCGGGTTTGGTTATTGGTGATGATCTTTTCCAAGGATTTGATACTTGGAAGGATGCCCGGGTCTTAGGTCAAAAAGCGGATTTAATTGTAGCCCACAGACTTTTTAACCATAAGTTGGATTTTCCTTACCCTCATACGTATCTAAACAATAAAATTTTGCCCCTGTCCAGTTCGGAAATTCGTGAGCGCATTCGTTACGGAAAGCCCTGGAGATCCTTGGTACCCGAAGGTGTTTACCACTACATAAATGATCAGAAGCTGTATCTTCAGGGAGATGGATGTGAGTAGGAAGTGGAATGCAAGTAAAACCCTGTTAATTATCATTGGAGTTCTTTTTTTATCCGCCATTATTTTTGTAACCATGCAGGTGAGGACTGATAAAGTCGAGGATGAAATAAAATTGAAGGGGGAATTTTCCCTTCTCATAACCATCTATGATGGGTTAAAGCCCCTGGTGAATCAGGTGCTTTTCTACAATCCGGAAACCCGAAAAGCCGCTGTTTTTGACATTCCAGTGGATACGGGCACCCTGATTACCTCTTTGAAACGGATGGATAGTCTCGACGTCATATTTAATGTGAGTCAACCGGAAGTTTACCTGAAAAAAATGGAAGAGCTCACGGGGAGGAGTGTTCCGTTTTATCTCTTTTTATCCCTGGAAGATGTACAGAAATCTGTGGATCTCCTGGGAGGAGTGGATATTTTTAATTCCAGTACTTTTGAAAACGTAGATGTGGATCCCATGATCCTTTTGCCTTCAGGTACTGCGGTCCTCGATGGGGAAAAAGCAAAATTATTTGTTTCTCTCGTGGATCCTGATGAGCCGGAAACCGACCGTATAGGACGAAGTCAGAAGTTTGTTCAGTCATTTCTCCGTAAATCGGGGGATTTGCAGGAATATTTGAAAAAAGATGGGGTTTTTTCCTATTTTAATTCATTTCTCAAGACAAATATGGAAGAGCGTGGACTTCGATCCTTTCTTTCCGAACTGGCGACTATGGATTTGGAGCGTTTAGTTTTTCAAAGAGTCATGGGTTCCAGCCGGTTAGTGGATGGAAAAACCCTTCTTTTTCCCCATTACAACGGGAATCTTTTGAAGGAAACGGTGAAACAGACCTGGGACTCCCTAAAGAGTGGGGAAGTTGGGGGAATTGGTACAGGAGTCCGGTTGGAAATCTTAAATGGAACACCCTTGGCGGGTCTGGCCGCCAATACGGTCACGCTTTATCGGGGATTTGGACTGGAAGTTCTGCCGGGTAAAAATGCGGAAAAAACCAATGTGCTGAAAACTGAAGTTATAGTGAGAAAAGGCGATATGGATCTGGGAATGAGAGTTGCCCAGTATATTAAATGTGCAAATATTACGGCTGCGGAAGATAAAAGTTACCCGGCCGACGTGACCCTGTTATTGGGAAAGGATTTTGATGGCCGTTATGTCAGAGCTGAAAACTGAAATTACTGAATTAGCTAAATTTCTTGAAGGTGCCAAAGCCCAGAAGGTTATGGCCTTGGACGTGAGGGAAACCTGTGTGTGGACTGATTATTTTATCATAGCCACCTACAATTCCCATGGACATCTCATGGGTCTACTCAATGAGTTGGGAGAATACTTTGTAAATTCCCATTGGGAAGTCAACGCAGGAAAGGCTCAAAAAAAGCAGGCCAACGAGTGGATACTCATTGACCTGGGTGAGGCCGTGATACATCTTTTCTCTGCACAGGCCCGGGAGTTTTACGAGTTAGAGAAACTCTGGTACAGCTCCGACGTGGTATATCAGTCGTCGTAGTCTTCGTACTGGAATTCATCATCCTCATAGTCTAGATCGTCGTCTTCGAGTTCGTCGTCTTCGTCATCGAAGTCGTCGTCCTCGTAGTCGTCGTCGTCCTCTTCGTCATCGAAAGCTTCATCTTCATCGATGTCATCTTCGATGTCTTCTTCATAGTCAGAGTCGTAATCGTCAAATCCTTCATCGCCGGAAGCAAGTTTTACAGCGAATACTTCGATAGGCATAGGTCCTTCCTCGGTATTTTTCCTTGAATCTAAAGGACAGCGGTAAGATTGTCAATGTGTTTTAGAGGTAGTTTTTAACACTTTCCAACACTTGACATTTGGATGGATTTCTTTATACTAATTTTCCTGTTGACAGGAAGGAAAAAGCTGCTTGAAGGCTTTTCAGTATTTCCTTGCAAGATGCTTCGGGGCGAATTAGACTGATGACCAGCAGGTTCTACAACAGGAGGACTTTATGGACATTACAGATATTCGAATCCGCAAGGTAGCAGGGGATGGTAAACTGAAAGCTTATGTAACAGTAACTTTTGACTTTGCCTTTGTTGTTCACAATGTGAAGGTCATCCAAGGGGAAAGTGGTTTTTTTATTGCCATGCCCAGTCGGAGGACAAAAAATGGTGATTACAAAGACGTAGCCCATCCGATCAATTCCGATTTTCGGTCAGTCCTACAGGAGAAAATCCTGGCTGAGTACGATAAAACCGGCGATGTGTACGAGAATGCCGACGATGAAGAGTGAAAAACGGGGTAAAACCCTAATTGGGACGTAGCCAAGAGGATTACGGCACGTGGTTTCCACGCAAACGAGGGTTCGAATCCTTCCGTCCCATATACCTAGTAGGTTATAGAAAGGAGCTTATCCATGGAGCAGAAAGTACTCATGGCGGAGGAAAGAACAGAGTCCTCCAAAGGTGCAAACGGCCGTCTTCGCAG
This sequence comes from uncultured Spirochaetales bacterium, assembly GCA_964624355.1. Classification (GTDB taxonomy): domain Bacteria; phylum Spirochaetota; class Spirochaetia; order JABEVK01; family JABEVK01; genus CAZUXL01. The sequence goes on along the minus strand of CAZUXL010000025.1, from coordinate 19,733 downwards.
AGCCGGGCGTATTCCCGCTGTTGTATACGGCCAGGGAAAGCAGAACAATATTTCCATTGATGCCGCAGAATTTAATAAAAAATTCAAGGTTATTTCTGAAAATACCATTATCAACTTGAATGTCGGTAAAAACAAGTATGACGTTTTGGTGAAGGATTTTCAGGATGATATTATCACCGGAAGCATCACTCACATAGATTTTTATGAAGTCTCCAATACCAAGGCCCTGCATGCAAAAGTTCCCGTTCACTTGAAAGGTGTGGCTGCAGGTATCAAGGAAGGCGGACAAATTGAACATAACCTCCATGAAGTGGAAGTGGAATGTCTCCCTAAAGACCTTCCCCACGAAATTGTGGTGGATATTACAGCTTTGGGCATAGGCGATTCCATACACTTGGCTCAGGTTGCAGCTCCTAAGGGAGTCAAGATCCTCTCCTCTGGAGAAAGCATGGTTTGCCATGTGTATAATCCTAAGAATATTACCCTGGACGTTCCTGTGGCTGTGGTGGCTGCAGAAGCTCCTGCTGCTGAGGCTCCTAAGGCCGAAGCCAAGAAATAGGGTTTATACCTGGACTGGGTTGTGATGGGTCTCGGTAATCCCGGGACCCAATACGCTTCCACCAGGCACAATGCGGGCTTTTGGGTGTTGGACGAGGTGGCGGAAGCCGCTGGAGTGCAGTTCCAAAAGCCTTTTTTTTCATCTTTTGAATGGGCCAAAGCCCAGTATCCTCAAGGCAATCTAATTCTTATAAAACCCTTAACGTTTATGAATCTCTCCGGGGAAATCCTCGACGAAGTGGTGAGGAAGTTCTCCGTTACCCTGAATAATTTCTTAGTGGTAGTGGATCAATTGGATCTTCCCCCTGGGCAATTGAGACTCAAAGCCTCCGGCAGTCCCGCAGGTCACAATGGACTTAAATCTCTGGATCATTTTGCTGGTACTCAAAAATATAAACGGCTTTATTTTGGAATAGGTCGTCCGGTGGAAGGGGATATTATTTCCTGGGTATTGGGAACCCCTTCGCCGGAGGATCAAAAGATTCTTCAAACGTCCGTGGAACTCTGCGGCAGTCTTCTACCTCTTCTATTGAAGGATTCTTGGGAATCGGTGGTTCATGAGTTCAATAGACCCCGGGATTAAACTTTCCCGTCATCTTAATCAATATCTTAGAAAACACTTTTCTCCCCTAAAGGGAAAAAAAATACTTATCGCTTATTCCGGGGGGCCTGATAGTACTGCCCTCCTATATTTATTAAATAATTTAAGAGTTTCCTTGGGGTTTGAACTCAGGGCTCTTTGGGTGAATCATGGGATGAGGGATTCCCAAGAAATGGCTGGGGAAGAAGATTTGGTGGTCGCAATCTGCCAGGAATTGGTTGTTTCCTTAAAAATAATAGTCCTAAGTGATGAAGCTAAAACCCTTTTCTCCTCATTGGGCCCTGAGGGAATGGCCCGTAAACTTCGTATGAGGGCCTTAAAACAAGAAGCCATGGACTGGGGGGCTCACGGGATCTTCACGGCCCATACCTTGGACGATCAAGCGGAAACTATCCTCATGCGGCTGTTCAAGGGAAATTCCTACCAGGGGCTTGGGGGAATCCCGAGAAATCAAGGACTTTTCTTTCGACCCCTTCTAAAAATAAAGAAAAGCTTGCTTATGGAATATTTGAAATATCACCAGATAAGTTTCTCCCAGGATACCACAAATTCTCAGAATATATTTGAACGGAACCGCCTGCGAAACCAGTTAGGACCCCTGCTGGACAGGTTGTATCCCCGGTGGAAACAGGCCCTGGGGGAGTGGGGGGAGTTTCAATCTAATATTATCCAGGAATACCAAAGAGATGCAAAACTTTATTTTTTGAAGGATAAAGGGCCTCAGTCGGTGCCAAAACCTCTATGGGACCAATGGAATCCAGAGACAAAAATCCATTGGCTAGGCCTGGGACTTAGTTTTTTGGGGCGCCGTAGGATTCCCAGAAGCTGGTTTAATGGGGCTCTCGTGGGGTTGGCGAACCAAGGGCAGGCCCCACTCCCCGGCGGTGGGGTGGTGAAAGTTGAAAACTCTTTTGTCCAATTCCATCCTACAGTTGTAAATTTCCCAAACATTAGGTATTTTGTAAGTATTGAATTAAATAAGGTGATCAATTTTCAAGGTAAAACACTTAAAGTCTCCGAAAATGAGGAAGGAGTGCCTTTGGCCCGGTCTTCAGATGGGGAATATTTTATGATTTCCAAAGCCTGGGGAGATTCGTTGGGTTTTACTCAGGGGAGAACGGGGTTAAAAAAATTACTTCAGACCTGGGGAGTCCCTGTGAACCTGAGGTCATTGGTACCGTTGATCACGGATAGAAAGAATATTTTAGCAGTATTAGGAAGTTTTGCGGGTTATCCCGACTGGTTCCGGCCCTTGGCGGATGGAGAATCGGCGGTTTTTCTTAAGGTGAGGTAAGACTAGATTTATGGGCGATATGAACGACGGTAATGACAAAAACAAGGGTGGGGCCCCCGGGCCTTTCGATTTCAAAAAAAATAAAATGGCCTTTTTTATTTTTGCGGTGGTGGTATCTTTTCTATTAATTATTGTTTTTGCTAATGATAACACCACTTCCAAGGAGCTTTCTTATTCCACATTTCTGACCTACGTTCAGGAAAACAGGATAAGTGAAGTGAGCATTTGGGACGAGTACGAGATTCAAGGGTTTATCGATCAAGGGGACTCCAAAACCGGTGAAGCCTTTACCACGAAGATTCCTTACGCTGATCCTAAGCTTGTGGAAACCTTAAAAGCTAAAAAAGTGAATATCAAAGGGGGGATTCGGGCGGCAGGTCCCCTGAAAATTTTAGCGGAATTTCTCCCCTGGACCATTTTGATTGTATTTATTTGGCTCATGTACCGGCAAGTTCAAAACGGGAACAAAGGGGCTTTTGGATTCGGTAAAAGCCGGGCAAAAAAATACGATGACAAAGGCAAGCCAGTTACTTTTGCCGATGTGGCCGGGCAAGAAGAGGCCAAATACGAACTTCAAGAAGTGGTGGAATTTCTAAAAAACCCAGATAAATTTACTACGTTGGGCGCCAAAATTCCCAAAGGTGTACTTTTGGTGGGGATGCCGGGCACCGGTAAAACACTTCTGGCCAAAGCGGTCGCCGGGGAAGCGGGGGTTAATTTTTCCCACATGTCCGGTTCCGATTTCGTGGAAATGTTTGTAGGGGTAGGGGCCAGTCGGGTGAGAGATTTGTTCGAAACTGGTCGTAAAAATGCCCCTTGTATCTTATTTATTGACGAAATTGACGCGGTGGGTCGCACCCGGGGTGCGGGATATGGCGGTGGCCACGATGAGCGGGAGCAAACTCTCAACCAGCTTTTGGTGGAGATGGATGGATTTGACACCAAGGAAGGGGTGATTATCATCGCTGCTACCAACCGGCCTGATGTTTTGGACCCCGCCCTTTTAAGACCAGGCAGGTTTGACAGACAAGTGGTGGTGGATATGCCGGATATTAGGGAGCGCCATGCCATTCTTTCCATCCATGCCAAGAAAACTAAGCTTGCCCCCGACGTGGATCTTTTACGTTTAGCGAAGGTAACCCCTGGTTCCAGCGGAGCCGATTTGGCGAACCTTATAAATGAAGCCGCTTTGTTTGCAGGCCGCAAGGGCAAGGAAGCGGTGGATATGGATGATCTGGAAGAGTCCCGGGACAAAATTCTAATGGGTGTGGCCAGAAAATCAAAAATTATGACTCAAAAAGAACGACTTGCCACCAGTTTTCACGAGGCCGGACACGCACTTCTGCATTATTACCTGAAAGATTCAGACTCCCTTCACAAAGTGACCATTATTCCCCGGGGTAGGGCCCTTGGTGTGGCCTTCTCCCTGCCGGAAGGGGATAAGTATTCCTATACCCAGGGTTATATGATGGACCGGATTAAAATTTGTTACGGTGGTTATGTGGCTGAGGAGATGATCTACGGCGAGACCACCACAGGAACAGCCTCGGACATTAAAAACGCCACTGCCATCGCCCGCAAAATGGTCACAGAACTGGGAATGAGTAAAAAAATAGGTCCCATGGCCTTGGGCAGCGAAGGTGAACCGATTTTCATCGGTAAGGAAATTGCCTCCCACAAGGATTATTCCGAGGATACTGCCCGGTCCGTGGACGAAGAGATACGCCGGATTCTAAATAGCTGTTTGGATGAGGTTAGGCAAATTTTGCAGGACCACAGGGCGGAATTGGAAAAATTGGCCAACGAGCTGCTGATCAAAGAAACTTTGGATGATACGGACGTGAGAGTTCTTCTAGGACTTCCAGAAAAGGCTGTGGATAAGGCATAATCGGTGAATCACAGAATCCTGTTTTTTTTTATTATCTGCGGGAATCTTTGGTCTCAAAATAACGATGAACTTTCTTACATTTATCTGAAACAGGCCCAGGAGGTTATTTCCTCCGGGGGGCTTGATCAGGCCCAGGAACTTCTGGTTACCTCCTTGGAATTCCAGGATAAAAACTCTGATGCCCTGACCTTGCTGGGGAATTTGGAGCTTCAAAAGAAACTAATTCCCCAGGCTAAAGATCACTTGGAAAAGGCTTTGGGGTATAATCGATTTAAAGTGGTTCGCCCCGGGGAAGCTTTGAGGAGCCTCTTGGGGATCCACCTCAGGTTAAAAAACTACTCCACCATCGAGAATATGGTCCAAAAGTCATCTGTAGTTTTGGATCTTCCCCAGATGATCCTCCTTTTCGGAGCTTTAGACCGTTCAGGTCAGACTCAAAAAGCTCAGGATGTCCTTTCCCAGGCGGATGAGTACCATCCTCTAGACCCGGTGCTCCTGGAATCTTTACTCCGGTATCCACGAAATACCCCCTCCCTCGAAAATCGCCTGGGGAAACATAAAAAAGATACCGGTGGATTTACAATTGCAGATCTCGACCGCTTGTCCCGGCGCCTTCCCTCGAGTCCAGAAGATGGAAAGTGGGTTTTGGCGAAGCTAAATCAACTGGGCTACGACTCACCAGAGTTGAATCTCCAACTGTTTCTCCATGAATTAAGAGATTTCACCACCTATTGGGAAAAATTAAAGCTCCTGGGTCCGGGAAAAGATTATGAAAGTCTGATAAAAATGATTGTGAAACCGAGGGCTTTGGACCAACAAGATCAGCTTATGGGATTTTTTTCTGCTTTCACGGGGAATCTGGATTGGGATCGGGATAGGGACGGTTGGGCTGAATCTACTTTGGAGTTTAACCAGGGAACTTTGGTTCAATGGACCGGGGATCAGGATCAGGATGAAAAATCCGATTTGGTGTTAAAATTTACCCAAGGAGTTTTGGAGAACATCAGGGAAAGTGGATCCCATGGAAGCTTCTCCGTGACTTTTGAAGAATTCCCTTATCTTAAAACTCTGGAGATACAGAATAATCCGGGTCGCCGTGTGTATACCTTTGCTCCCTTTAAGACCTCCTGGGCCGTGGTTCAAGAAACCGTAAAAGATATCCCGCCCTTTCTTGTTCCCGCCTACTGGATCTGGAGTGAAGATCAATTAAAATTGGAAAAACTTCTCACTCAGGTAGTACTTTTAGAACAATTCTCCGGGTCCAATCAATTGATTAAAAGAAGCCGCTTAATAAGCGGGGAAGAATTCCTTCGGGAAGAAGACACCAATGGGGATGGTCGCCGGGATCAAATGGTCGTGTTTAAAGAGGGCGGGGTCTCTCAAGCTTGGCGGGATATGGACGGTGACGGTCATCCTGAAATCTTAGAAAAGATCCTTGATAAGGGTAAAATTCTTTGGGCTGATTCCCAGGGGGATCAAATAACGGATTATATGCTGAGTCCCGGCGGATGGAAGGTTTGGGATTTTAACCAAGACGGAGAGCCGGATTTTAGGTATTTGGATCTTCCCCAAGGGGAAACTCTTAAGATTGTGAGTTACCGGGGCAGGTCCGATGCCCTAGAACTGCTACCCCCATGGGAGTCCTTTCCATGGCCATAAATAAACAGGGGGCCATCCTCCTGATCCTCATCTTTTTGGGATGCGAAACCCCACCTGCGACGGCGCCCTATCTTCCGCCTTCCCGACCAGACGTTTTAAAGAAAGCCCGAGAGCTGCTGATTCACGATCAGGTGATGGAAGCGGCTGTGATTTTAAAAAACCTGGAACCTTTGGGGGCTCAAGAGTTAGGTATCCGAACGGAAGTTCAACAGGCTTTTTTAAAGCTTTGGGCAGAATTCAAAAGCCAAGATGATTATGGGGCTCTTACAAATCTAGATCAGGATATGAAGACCTTGGGATATTCCCCTGGGGATAATTTTGATGTGGACGAAGGATTGTTGAATCAGTATATAAAAAAGAACTGGGGAGCCGCCTCGGTCTTGCAAATGAGAAAAATACTTCCCAAACTTCAGGGAAAAGAAAGATTGGACAGAGCTCGGATTCTTCGGGATGAAGAGCAATTTTTAGCTTTTGGGCAGGCTGTGGAAGGATTAGAACCTTTATTATCCCCTGAAGATAAAAAATTTCTTTCCGCCGCACCATCGAATCAAGATTTTATTCGGGGGACGGTGACAGTTCTGGTGAATAAAGGTTTGAAAATCGAAGCTGGTTTGGGATCCCCGGATGTGGTGATCGGAAGCGGGTTTTTCATCGACAAAAGAGGATATTTACTCACAAATTATCATGTGATTCAATCGGAAGTGGATCCGGAGTACGAAGGTTATAGCCGGTTGTTTATTTCCCTGCCGAACTCCAAGGGGGATCGTATTCCCGCTAAAGTTCTGGGGTGGGATGCCAATCTGGATGTGGCCCTGGTGAAAGCTGAGGTCGAGGCGCCTTGGGTGTTCAGCTTCGCCCCGCAGCCCAATCTAAAACAGGGAGATAGGCTCTACGCCATCGGGAGCCCCGGAGGATTGGAAGCCACCATTACCGCAGGGATAGTCAGCGCTGTGGGGCGGAAATTCCTTCCCATGGGTGAGGCCTTGCAGATGGACGTGGCGGTGAACCCAGGAAATTCCGGCGGGCCTCTGGTGGATGAAAATGGCTGGGTTGTCGGTCTGGTTTTTGCGGGAGTCCCCGAGTTTCAAGGGGTTAATTTCGCCATATCAGGAGTTTATATTCAGCGGCTCATCCCTTGGCTCTACCAAGGGGGGCCGGTTTCCCATCTCTGGCTAGGACTTGGGGCCCATGATACCTGGAAAGGTATGGAATTGGACTATGTGGCTAAGGGGGGGCCGGGAGATAGGGAGGGAATCAAGCCTGGGATGGTTCTCACATCCATTCAAGACCGGAACCTTTTAGTGGATTCGGAAATCCACCTTCCCCTTTTAGATCGCCGGCAAGTGGTAAAAACGACCTGGGTACATGAGGGAATTTCTACAGATTTGTATATTTTACGAAAATTAAGACCAGAACTACCCTTGGCCAAGGCTTTTGAAACTCAACCTCCAGAGGATCTCATTCCCCATCTTTTTGGAATGGGTTTGGAAATTCAAGGGAATCCTTCCTCCCGATGGTTTCGGGTGACCTCGGTGGTTCCCGGCACGTCGGCGGATCAGTTAGGCTTGGCCCCCGGGGATCCCATTCAGTTGAAAGACTGGAGACTTCTGGAAGAGGAAAAAGCCATTTTGGCCCAGTTTTTTGTAAAACGCCGTCTTGGGGGGTATTTTGAAAGTACCATTGAATTGGGAGCTTATCTTCAATCAGCCCGGGTCTTTTAAACTCTAAAGAATACACCAGCCTTCTTTCTTGCTTAAAATTGATTTTTCCAGTAGTTTTGAGCCTATGTCTAAGATCTCACATATAAGAAATTTTTGTATCATTGCCCATATCGATCACGGCAAATCCACCCTCGCGGATCGATTCATCCAGAGGGCTAAAATCATTGAAGCTCGAAACTTCCAAAACCAGCAGCTGGACAATATGGATATTGAACGGGAGCGGGGCATTACCATAAAAATGCAGGCTGTCGCCCTTCCCTACAAGGCCGCCAACGGGGAAGACTACGTTCTCAATCTGGTGGATACCCCCGGTCACGTGGACTTTGCCTATGAGGTCAGCCGGGCGATTTCTTCCTGCGAAGGGGCGGTACTCCTCATCGACGCAACTCAGGGGATTCAAGCCCAGACCCTCTCTAATTTTTATATGGCCGTGGAACATGATCTGGAAATTATTCCTGTGATCAATAAAATCGATCTTCCCGGTGCGGATGTGGAATGGGTGAAACAGCAGATCGACAAGGATCTGGGTTTGGATTCGACCATGGCCGTGTGTGTCTCAGGTAAAACTGGAGCCGGGATGGATGCGCTTTTGGAAGCCATCGTGGAACACATCCCCTGTCCCAAGGGTAAGGCAGAATCTCCCCTTCAGGCTCTGATTTTTGACAGTTATTACGACGCTTTCCGTGGGGTCGTTTGCAAGGTCCGAGTTTTTGAAGGGGCCATGAAACCTGGCAGCGTGGTGAGATTCATGTATTCCAACGCCGCATACAAAGTAGAAGAAACCGGAGTGTTCCGGATTGTATTGGAACCCAATAAAGGTTTGAGCGCCGGTGAGGTGGGATATCTCATCGCCGGGATTAAAAATATTTCGGATATCCGGGTAGGGGATACAGTGACCTTGGAGGAAAATCCTTGTCCGCTTCCGCTTCCGGGATTTCGAGAAGTGAAACCGGTGGTATTCTCCTCCATTTATCCCATCGATGCGGATGAATACGAAGAGCTCCATAAAGCCCTGGAAAAACTCAAACTGACCGATGCCTCCCTTATTTATGAAAAAGACAATTCCATTGCCCTGGGCTTCGGCTTCCGGTGCGGCTTTCTAGGACTTTTACACTTGGAAGTGATTCAAGAGCGGATCGAGAGGGAATTTCAAATCTCCATTATTTTTACATCCCCCAGTGTGCAGTACCGCATTTACCCAAAGAAAGGCGACATGTACACCATTGAAAGTCCGGCGAATTACCCCGATCCCCAGGATATCGATATGGTGGAGGAACCCATCATCAAGGCGACCATCATCACCCCCAGCGAATACCTGGGACAGCTCATCACCCTCTGTACTCAAAAGCGAGGGTTCCAGGAAGCCATGACCTATCTGGACACCAAGCGGGTGGAGTTGGTTTATCGTATGCCCTTGGCCGAAGTTCTTTTTGACTTTTATGACAAATTAAAAAGTGTGAGCCGGGGCTACGCCAGTTTTGATTATGAAATCGCCGGCTTCCAAGTCACAGAGCTGAATAAATTGGACTTTAAGGTGAATGGGGACCCAGTGGATGCCCTCTCCATGTTGATTCATAAGGATTCCTCCTACGCCCGCGCCCGGGGTGTGTGCGAGAAACTCAAGGAAGAAATTCCAAAACAGCAGTTCAAAATTGCCATCCAGGGAGCCATCGGAAACACCGTCATAGCCCGGGAAACCGTGACCGCCTTCCGAAAAGACGTGACAGCCAAGTGTTACGGAGGGGATATTTCCCGGAAGCGCAAGCTTTTGGAGAAGCAGAAAGAGGGTAAAAAGCGCATGAAGATGATCGGCAACGTGGAATTGCCCCAGAGCGCTTTCCTTTCCGTGCTTAAAACCAGCGAGGATTAGTATGGTGATTTAGGTTAACATTAATTCCATGAATAAATGACATGGAATTAATGTGCAACTTGAATGTACCTCTGAAGTTCCCTATTTTAGGGAGGGCTCCCCAAAAGGTTAAACCGAGATTGAAATACTTCGGCTGGCGAATCCTTCAAGTCCGTGGTGAGCCATTGTAAGTATACCAAAAAATGTCGGAGTGCTACCGTGGATGTAAGCAGGGTTCTAATCTCATCTACCTCATCCAGAGGAACCGTATTAAAAATCCGGTATCGTCCCCTCTGAAGATCTCCCAACTCGGTACCCTCCTCGTCAATCAAAAGAAACCTTTGACTATGGGCTAAAATAGCCCAGGTTCCATCTCCTGTCTGACCCGGGATCCCCTGAGGCCTGGGAAAACGGGGAATGGAAGAAACGAGAAAGAAGTTCTCACTATAATCTTCTCCTTTCATCCAATCCTGCGTAGCCATCATCTTCACTTTTTTGAAGCCACAGCGCCCCTGGGCGACCATGAAAGGTATGACCCGGGGACCGGAAAGGTTCTTCAGTAGGATGGGCTCCCATTCTAGGTTAGAGGGAAGTTTACGGATTTCTATACTATGGGGTCCCATGGGGCCAAAAGGTCCCAGTGGAAATTTAGTCTCCAGCGCCAGTGTGGGTTTAAAATCCTCGGGAGGGAACCCAAATCCAGCCCTCCAGAAATTTCTAATCACCGGACGGCCGATTTGAAGGTCCATGACGATATGACGTTGATCCCATTCCCTTAACCCGGAGGGGGCAATTGAATAGAAGTAAGCACCAAGAACCTGCCCCTCAGGAACGACTGGCCAACGCAAATCAGACTCTAGGCCTTCGGTACCGTCGTAGTTATAGTATCCTATTTCCAGCGTGTCTTCTCTGGTTGGGGCCAATAGATCTGTTGGTACCGGTACAGAGGTGCAGCTGGAGAATAGGCAGAGGAGCCCTAAAATTGATGGAAGTGGCGGGTTTAGTCTTGTAATGCTAATTCCTTTCACTTCACTCCCAAAATTTTGGCCAGGAACTGGGTTCTGGGGGAAAATCTTGTTTTTTAGAAGAATTAGATTCTGCAACACCACTTTGCTTGAAACTTCCTCCAGCATCTGGTCCCCATATATTTTTATAATTAGATACTTCGAGTAAAAATCGTTGGATAAGAACCACAGATCCTAAGAGCGTTTCCATGGAGTCGACATCGTTTATTTCTACAGAATCAAAAATACGATAGTAATATGTATAGTTTGATTCTGTTTGAAAATATGATTGAAGGGTCGCTGAATTTTTTGTGTTTTGGACTTCAGCAAGGACTCTATCATTGTTGTCTAAAATTTGAAATTTTTGAATAGGAAGTTGTAAATCTTCCCAGCCCGAATAAAAAGTACCGCTTATTCTATTAAGATCATTAAGCCAATTTTTTTCGACAGGGAGATGATGACGGGTGTAAATAACCCGAATATTGTTATTTTTCCATATTCCTTTCAAGAACACACTCGGCAGTGTACGACTGCCCAGGTCGGCTGTTTTCATATCAAAAAAAGAAATTCCAGAAGGGAAAATAGCATTTTCCAAAATTAATCCGGAACCTGAGTTCACCATATATGAACAATCCATACCTAGTTCAGCTAAACCATTTTTTTGTTTTAGTTGGCCTTTGAGGTGAAGAACCCGTTTTGAATTCAAGAGAAAAGGGCCTGATTTCATAAAGATGCCTGCATTTAATAGTTCCACATCTGGAATTAAGTCAGAACCTGCTGAAATTTTAAACCGGGCATCGTCACTCTCTGAGAATAGGTTTGGTTTATCATTAAATGAAAATTTATATCTAACATTTAATTCACCTACTGCCTGAGACTTTAGTGTGGCCACTTCCATTGCATCTTCTGTAAAAAGAGGAGGCTCTAAGGAAAGGCATGACTGTAAAACCATGAGTGGGATAATGAAAAGAAATCGATACTTCATAGAGCCTCGTTATTACATCAAATAGAATTGGTGGTAAAATAAATTAACGTTTGGGTTCTTCAGTCTTCAACCTTCTCCAGTAGAACGCTAAACTCGCTTTCACCCGGCTGAGAAATCCTGGTTCCCAATGGGGGAGTCCTGAGTCGGGAAAATTGACGTAAAGATAGTCCGCCTGGACGAGATGATCCATAAAATCCGGGGGAGTCTTTCCCTGGTTCAAGGCATCAAAATCCTGCCAGAGGGTTTCCAGGATCGTTCTCTCATTTCCCAGAAACGATGTAATCTTTTCCTGTGGAATGGGGGAATCTTTTTTTAACACGGAGAAGGTCTTTTGAGAACCGTAGTATTCATTTCCTTCCCTGAGAAAGTCTTCCCAGGTGGATTTGTTCACACCCATATCCAATCCCCCTGGCCTCAAGTCTTTAACCCGGTGGCTGGCTGCGCAGATTTCCCGGGCGAGATGGCCGTACTGTTTTAAAGCGGGGGTGGTGACTTGGTGGTTTACGGAGGAGGGCAGGGGTAGCGCCTGGGATATGGGGGACGTTTCCAGGGAAACAAGCCGGTTTGATTTTCTCAGGAGGCAACTTAGGGCTGGCGCTCCCTTGGCGTGGGTCTTTCCCGGGGTAAACGCAAAATCCAGTCCAATGATCCCCACAGGGCCTGAAAACAGGCTTAAACATAATTCCAGGGCTGCTACTCCCACACTACCCCGGGGAGGGATACAAGGAATCCCCAGGGCTTTGATCCGTTGTAGTAATCCCAAGGGTGCAAAATCACTCAGAAAAACATTTTGACTCTTCCAAGGAAGGCGGAATGTACCGGGATGGGCGGTGAGATCAGCCCAGAGATGGATTTCATCCCAGGGAATTCCCACAAAATCCTCCAGATTATAAATCTGGGCTTCCAAGACCACCACGGCGTCCGGGGTGATTCCCGCATCCCTCATGACGGGAAGTACGGTATCCACAGCCACAAGGTAGAGGTTTTTTCTCTGGGCTTTGATCTGGGGGATTAGATATTCCGTGGATTCTCCGGCACCTAGGAGTAGGGGTGTACCGGAAAGAACCGGAATTGTCTTCGGGGATGGGAGGGCCTTTAGGTTTTCAAAAATGTTTTTTAAATAGAGCGGACCCATCACCATGAGGGTACTTTTGTTCTGCCAAAAAAGTTTGACCTCCAATTCCAGCAGATCCCGAAGGTTTTCGTATTCCAAAAGGTGGAGGTCTAAACCACCCGATATACTGACCATCCGAACTTTTTTGAAATTTTCCTTCGGGTTGCGTTTAAAAAATTCCTCTAAAGCGTTATTATCCAAGGTTTCCAAAATGGTGAAATGGGAGGATAAGTTAGCAGGAATAAATGTTTTTAATACAGACTCTAATTCGATTATGAGTCCATGATTATTTTTCCCCCAGGTTTCAGACCATTCTTCCAGGCCGTAGGCAAATAAGGGGGAAGGAATTAGATAAAGTGTGAAATCCTCTTTCGGAAGAGTTTTTAATATTTTTTGGCAGTTTTGAACAGGATACCGGGACGATAAAAGGAATCTATCCCGGTAGGTGATGGAAAGCCCTTGGGCGGTTTTCACCGTACAAGGGCTAGAATTACTCAGTTCAGTTGTTTCCCTGAGGATTGATGTAGGTGGTAAAACCTTTTTGGAATTCATCTTTGAACTTGGGTGAACGTAAAATGGTGTTTTCCAGGGCTTCGGAACGGTCTTTGAAGAGTTCTGAGCGAATGGCAGATTTTTTTGCCTCATCCACCGCATCTCCCGAGGTTTTTTCATCCACCACCTGGAAGACCACTACGGAGGAACCGGCGTTGACCGGAGCGGAGATTTTCCCTTTTTCCATGGCGAAAACAGCTTTATAGAAATCTTCATTGGAGCCCAGGGACGCTACGGCGGTACCAGGGGCAGCCTTGTCCAAAGTCGTGGCAAAGGAAAGGTTTCCATAATTCACAGGGAAGAAATCCGAGGATTCCAGCTTTTTCCCAGTGCTTGCCGCTGCTTTTTCCAAGGTGCCGGTGGCGGAGGTGATAAAGGTTTGAGCCTGAGTCTTCAGATAATCTTCCACCAGACCCCGGTCATTTCTGAGGAGGTAGGTTTTAACTTTTTCCTTAAGGGCGGCTTGGGTGAAGTCAGGCTCTGTGGGGCCGTCGACCAATTTGTAGACAGAGTACCCGAAAACGGTCTTAATTTTTCCGCTGGTGGCTCCTTTGGCCAAGGTGAACAGCTGATCGAAATCCGCCACATTTTCAAAATCTGCCTGAAGTTCGTAGTAACTTCTCCAATCCAAAGCTCCACCAGCCTGAGCAAGAGTATCCGTGGAATAGGCTTGCGCTAAGGCCTCGAAGGGTTTTTCGCCCTTGGTTATTTCATCGAGAACCCTTTGAGCATCCCCTTCGTTGGCCACGGAGATCCGGGCTAAGGAAATAGTCTTAAAGAGCTTGGAGTTTTTCTGACCGTAACTGACCACTTCTGCTTCAGGATAATCCGCATCGGAGAAGGTCACGAAGGAAATTTTTCTTTGGGGGTATTCCAGGGAGGCCACGTATTCCAGATCTTTATCAGAAATCTGGGAACCCTGGAGCAGATCCATGGCGTATTGTCTCACCAAAAGATCTTGACGGCTATCTTTGGTGATTTGTAGTTTTTCCGCTGGGGAGACAGCTTTGTAAAGATCTAAGGAGAAGGACCCGTCCTCAAAAAATCGAGGATTTTGAACCAATTGGTCCAGAACCCGACTTTCGGTGATTAAAATTCCGGCAGCAGCGGCTTCTTTTTCTAGACCCGTTTGGACAGCGGCGGACCGGAAGGCTTCAGAATAAATCTGGTAAACCATCTGATCGTTGGCACCGTACTGGCTATAGTAATCGGAAAAGGCATTAACCTGACGGCCAAAGAAATTTTCCTGGGTATAAGTGATGGGGGTGCCATCGTAGGAACCGAAATCGGCCTGGTTGCTGGATTCCACAAATTTCCCCGCGGAGGGCATGAGGAACGTAATGAGTATGAGGGAAAGTACCACGACCATGGCAATTTTAAACAATCGTCCTTGGGTGGGGTGCTTTTTTTTATTGATGTCGGTCTCTGGGACGGCGGGCGTAGTGGGCATGGGTATTTCCTTATTGGGAAGGTTGAAATCTACGATACCAAGAACCCCTTCTCCTGTCAACGGAAATACATTAATATGAAGGTTCTGTGAATCAACCTTCCGTCGAAAAAGCCGAAATCCTTATCAGCGCCGCAAAAGACTCTTCCCGCCAATGTCGTTTTGAGGAAGCCCTGGGTATTTACATCCAAGTTTTTACTCTTTCTGATCTCATTAATTCCCCGGAAGGGCTGTGCCAATGGTCCAAAGCCCTGATTAATCAGGGTGTGGTTTTTCATAAGATGGGGCATTACCCCCAAGCTCGGGAATCTTGGCTCAAGGTTATGGAAAAGCCCCGGGATGTTCCCGGTTTGGACTATCTTCAATGTGTGGCCTCGGGGTATCTACTAACTTTGGTGGAAAGATCTTCCCCGGAATGGAACCAGGGGTGGACTCAAATCCTGAACCGGTATGGGGATTCCCAGGATATCCGTATCCCTGGAAAACTGTTTGAGTTTTGTTTTGGCCGGGAATGGGAATTTGAAGGGATCAAACCAGGGCTTCCCCAGTTTTTCCAATCTCTTTGTGGCCTATGGGGTTTTTTAAATATTTCCCAGTCCCAGGACGTGGCCAAGGTTTATCATAGTCTGAGTCCCGAGGAAAAAGCCCAGGTTTTAACCCATTGGTCCAATGCACCCCGGGATTGGGGACGGATCCTTTGGGGAGACCAGGGAGTTTGGCTGGTCATGGACTACGAAGCCAATTGGATACGTTCCCGGGGGAAGCTGGAAGACCAGAGCCGGTTGAGCAAGAGGTGGCTGGGCAATGGTGGGACTCTGGGGAAATGGCCGGCCTTATGGGAAAAAAAATCCCCCCGCAGGTCTGTTTTAAAAATGCTGCCCACCGAACCCCCCTGGATTTTTTTTTCCGATGGAACCACGAGTTTGGGGTTTGAACCCCAGGAGGGAACGGGGGGCTTTCGGTGTTTAGACATCCGGGGGAACGCCTGGGCGGCTCTGAGAAAAGCCAATCCGGATACCCTAATCCTGCAAAATGCCCAAGCTCAAACAATCATAAATCTCCCCGAGGCGGGTAAGCTTTTGGCTTTGGGTGATGGAGGGCAATGGGTGATTCAAGGGGACTCCGGTGCCTTCTATTCCCACCCTGCTGCCTTGGTGGAAGGGATTGAGGTTCCTGATAATGAAATAGTTCAGATTTTTTTGGTAAAAAACTGCCTTCTCGCGCTTACCCATGAAGGAGTTTTGGGGTCACACATCCCGGATAGGACTTGGAATTGGGATGGTTTCGGGAAACAGCAGGTTCTTTGGGTAAAGACCCAGGCTCAGGGTACTCTCGTGGCTTCGGGAACCGGCTCCGGTGTGGAAATCTGGGATTGTAAAACCGAGACCCCTCAATTGGTCAGTAAAAGTCCCAGTCCCTGGGATCAGGGACAGTGGACCGACGAAGGCCTTTTTGTGTATTCCAATCGGGCCTGGGGCCGGTACAACTTTAAAAATAAAAAATGGGAAGAACAGGGTATTCCCGGAATCATCCATGGAGCCTGGCCTGTCACCGGCTCTGCAGCCTACGCCGATAGAAAAGGCCGGTGGAGAACCCCGGAGGGGCCCTGGTTACGGGGTCATGGAAATTGGATTAACGGGTTTTCCCAAAACTCCGACTGTTTTTGGACCGGAGACATGGAAGGTCAGGTTCTCCAGTGGTCACTCGGAGGATGCGTTCTTAGTTCCCAGGGGCCCGCCCCCACCTTGTCTGCGGACTGGTTGGGAAAGGATTCCCTGGTAAGTTTTCATCCGACCTTCCTCCAGATCTGGAATACCCAGGGGGATTTAATTGGCTTTTACGGTCATAACCAGGGGCTCACCGCCCTTCTCGTCCAGGATCAGAAAATCTGGTTTGGGAACCAGTCGGGCACGTTGGTTTGTCTTGATGCCATGGGAAAGCTCCTTTCAACTCAAGATCTGGGTCTGGGAGGGATCACCGTTTTAGTTGCCGGGAAAAATTCCTTGGGAGTCGGGGGTTCCAGCGGCGGCTGGGGCGTTTTGGATACCCGGAATAAGTGGACCACCTGGGGAACCGGGGGAATCAGCGCCCTTCATCCCTGGCATGAGGGATGGTTAACCGGCGACGCCCAAGGGAAATTATCCCATTACACCAAGCCGGGAGAGTCCAAAACCTGGCCGGAGGTTCATCGGGAAGCGGTGATGGCCTTGGCTTCCCAGGGGGATGAACTGTATTCCGCAGGGGCGGACGGCAGGGTTTTAGTTTGGACTGGTTTGGGGCAATTATCGGAAATATTAAGACGGGAGAAAACCCCGGTATGGGACCTAAAACCAGCTGGTAGGGTGCTTTTAGGTCGGGCGGAGGATAGGGATCTCCCGGTGTGGAACCTTCCGGGGACCGGGGGTGGGAAGATGGCCGAAGGCCATCGGATGGCGTTAACCAGTCTGGATGTCCACCGGGACAAAACCCTGTGTGTCACCGGCGGAGGGGAAGGGTGGGTCCGGTTGTGGACCCTGCCGGATATGCAGTCCCTGGTTCGGTTCGACATGGGGGAGCCCATAGCCCGGGTCAAATTCTCCCCAGAAGGAAAACGTCTTATGGTCTGGACGACGAAAGGAAACTGGAGCCTCTGGGACCTTTCCCCTGCTCTCATCTTAGTAGGGGCTTCCTAGGACTAAATGAGTCCATCGCGTAACCAAAAATGGCTTGAGGCTGGCTGAAAACTATTTAGTGGGGAATACTGCGGTTACTAGCAGAAGCTGCTGCTCTTCCAGTTCCACTTGGAGGCTGGCACCGGTTTCCAGGCGAATTTTAGCGTACCCCAGCATGGACTTCCCCTCGGAATCGGTCAAACTGGCGATCATTTTTTTCTTAAAAGCTTCTGCAGGGTCCGGGTCTGACCACACTAGTTCAATTTCCTTATGAAGCAATTGTAAAACTTTGGAACTATCACCAACGACGTAATTTCTCACCTGAATGGTCACCGCAGAATCATTCCGTTCCAAAACAATGTTAAAATCCGTATCCGTGGGGGAGTATTTGTAGGCATTTTCAATGAGCTCACTGGCGGCTGTGGCGACTTTTTCCGCATACAGTTGGTCTTTGTAGATTCCCAGGATCAGATCCCCCACATATTTTCGGGTGCTCCGGACAAAGTCCCATTCCTTAAAAATGTAAGCATTTAACAAGCACGTCGGTCGTTGCAATCGGGGCATGGGATTCTCCTAGGTTCAGTTTAGAACAGTTTTTCCAATTAGCCAGAGGGAAGTACGATTCTTCTTTGGGAATTTCATTAATGGGTTCTTTCCCCTAAAAGGGTTTTCAGTTCTTTTATTTCTTGAATCAACCGGCCGCGATCCAGGTTCTGAAACTTTTTAGGAACCTGTTCCCGACTGGTGCACTCCAAAACGGCGACTAAGTTTTGAAGTTCGATTTCGTGGGGATAGGCCGGAGGAACGAAGTCCAAAATGGTGGTTTCCAGATCTTCCTTGTTGATGAAAGTTCGACCTGATTGGGCTGAAAGGAACTTGGCCCGGATGAGAATGGCTTCCAGGTCGGCCCCCGAAAAATCCTGTTTAAATTTTTTAAGAATGTCCAAGAAGCTGAAATCCCGGATTTTCAAGTCTAATTTCCGCACCAGGGTCTGGAAAATTTCATTCTTTTCCTCAGGGGTGTCGGGGTAGAAAAGGGCCAAATGTTCTTCGGCCCGACCTTGGCGCTTCAGGTCGATGGGGATCAGGTCCGGGCGGGCGGTGATCAGGAACCAAATGACCTGGCCCCGGTATTTTGTATCCCCCATAAAGGCGGCCATCCGGGCGGCCATCCGGGCGTTGGTACCGTCTTCTTCCGACCGGGTTCGGAAAAATGCATCCGCCTCGTCCACCAGAACTCCCACGGGGGCCAAAGCCGTCAGGAGGTGAAGGATTCTTTCCAAGTTACTCTCGGACATCCCCTGCCATTGACTTCTAAAATACCGGAAACGCACCATGGGTATTCCCAATTCCCCCGTAAATGCGGAAACAAGAAAACTTTTGCCCGTACCCACCGGGCCGGAAAGGAGGTATCCCATGGGAAGGATGTCTAAAAGCCCTTGTTTGATGGCCTTGGCCGCTGAACGGAAGCGTTTTTTTACAAAATCATGGCCCGCTACATAGGAAAGGTCGTAGGAGGACTCCATGAATTCTAAAAGTCCGCCACTCTCGTTTTCAATGATTTCTTTTTTCTTTCGCTTCAGATCTTCCAGACCCAAGGGCCGGTCTTCCTGGAAACTTTCGGCAGCGATTTGATTCAGGTTCAGAAGATTCAATCCCGAGGTTACCCGGGCGGCCAGGGCGGGGGACATCCGGCCTTCCAAAAGCAGTTTATCCTGACGGTCGAGGAATTCCAGAAATAACTGCCGGACTTCCAGATCGGGGAAGGGGATGCCCACTTTTACCGTGGAAGGGCTGGAAACCAGCCGGGGCATGAGATCCGCCAGATTCTCCGTGAGCAGGAGCACTGAGACATCCCCTTGGGTGAAGATCGGGTCGTGGCTCCAGCGGTTTAAGGTGACCAAAACGGTTCGGTCCTCCTCGGACAGCTCCGCCATGGCCCCGTGGGGAACCAGGGTTTCCGCATAATCCACCAAGAGGACGATTCTTTTATTGTGGGGAATATTCGCCAGGAAATAATGTTCCAAATGGGAAAAAGCCTTCAGGGGGCTCCGGGAGATGAACTCTTCCTGGGCCACCCCTGGAAAACTCCGTCGCATCTCGCTCAGGTATTCGTTCCTCATTTCTGCGGAATGAAAGTTCACCCCCCCGGAGCGGTCGTAGTAAGCGATAATGTCCCGACCACCGAAGAGGACTTCAGCGATGTACTCCTGAATTCGATTGAAGATAAATTCCCCTTCATAAAGCTGGTGGGGAAGAAAATCGCGAATATTCCCATGGAGAATGTAGAGGTTCGCTGTCTTGGAAAGGTATTTATAGGAAAGTTCCTGGGCCCAGGAGGGAAGAATCTTAATGAATTCCAGATTTTTTTTGATTAACTGTTCACCCATGGGGCGGATTATACCACAAA
>CAZUXL010000024.1:21168-33604 GCA_964624355.1 uncultured Spirochaetales bacterium | reverse complement strand
TATTTCTCCTTGACCACTTCGAAAGGCCAATTCCGAATCCCCCCCAAATCCCGTACTGAAGAATATCCCAGGGACTGGAGGGTTTTCAGGGCCAGGGCACTGCGTCTGCCGGATTGACAGTAGACGATCACCGGGGTGGTTTTGTCTTTGATGAGCCCACTGGCTGTCCCTTCCCGAATGGTGTCAAAGGGGAGCAGCTTAGCACCGGGAATGTGCCCCTGGGCAAATTCTTGTCCAGTACGTACATCCAGCAATATTACTTTGGGATCTTTTTTTAGAAGAGCCTGGGCATCCGCCGGGGAGATAGCTGTAGAGTTCTGGGCAAAAAGCCCGGGAGAAAGAACCAATAGGGAAAATACCAAGGCCAAATTTTTCATGAATAATCCTCCCAGATTCAACATTTACTAATATAAATAGGGGAATTGGGGATTTCAAGTTCTACACGACGAACCCATTTTCAAAAGCGGGTAGGAGACCCAGACATATTCCGTTAAATATATTCCCCTCCAAGACCCTCGTGGGAAATTTCGATTCCAGTAGATTTTTAAAAGCAGGGATCAAGGAGGACCCTCCCACCCTCACAACGAAATCTATATCCCTTTCCTTCAAATGGGATTTTTCCAGGATCGTGGTAATGAGCTTTTCCACAAGGATGAGTTTAGGAACGATGACTTTTTCAAATTCACCCCTATAAAGAGTTTCGCTTATCCTCAAACAATCGGGCATAAGAAAATTGAGCTCAGCCATTTCATTTTGAGAAAGGTTTATTTTTGTTCGATCTATGGATGAATACAAATCAAAGGAATACCCTTTTTCCAGGAAAGTCTTTAACCAAAGTAATTTGTTTTTATCCGATGCCTCGTAAAGGAGATCTGCGATGGTTCTTTTGGCGTCTTGAATTTGGTCGAAGGGGAGGGGCTTGTAGCTTGTAACTTGGTCTGTGATGAAGTGCGGGACTTCCAAGAATCGACCACTGATATTCTTATATTTTGATCCATGGCCAAAATGAGCCCGGACTTTACTCTTTGCAATTTCCTCATCCAAATGAAAGCCGCCCAATTCTAATCCGCTGGTACCTATGATTTCGATGGTATCGGTGTTCAGCTGGGCGATGGAGAGATCCAGGGTGCCTCCCCCAAAGTCAAAAATGAGGACTTTACCTTTTACTTTCCCCACGAGTCCAGCGGCGGCAGCAACCGGTTCATAAATATAGGATACTTCAGAAAAGCCGGCCATTTTGAAGGCGGTGGTGAATCTATTTTGAAGGTATCGATCCTCTTCCCTTCCTACTCCCAATTCCACAGGTCTTCCCACAACGATTTTGTTCTGGTTAGGCCCACCGAAGGGACTAATTTTTTTTCTCACTTCCTGCAAAAAGAGCGATACTATGGTTTCAATGGAAACTTGCTTTCCAAATATTTTTGTCGATTTTAGATTTTTATCCTTCAAGGCCAATTTAACCGCTTGAATGAGCCTGAATGAGTTGGCTGCTAAAATCGGATTAAGGGAGTTTTTAAGATTTTCCCGATAGGCTTCTTTAGCTTCGGTGCCGATTTTTACCTGGTCTTTATTGTCCAAATAGATAATTGTTGGGGTGGACAAACCCTGATTTTCTAAGGGAATTAATTCGATAGAATTATTTATTTTTAACGAGGCCACCGTATTAGACGTGCCAAAATCAAGACCCACCATGGATATTTACCCTTGAGAACGATTGAAAATTAGAAAATTAGTGTCCGTTGGGGAGCTGTTCAACGGAAGAAACTATAACTTCTTTACAATTTCTGATTTCAAATACATGGCACCGAAGCCCTCAATTTTACAAGAAATGTTATGGCCATCGGTGCTCTCCACCAACCTAATATTTTTAACCTTGGTTCCCGATTTCAAGCCGGTGGGGGAACCCTTCACCTTTAGATCCTTAATCACGGTCACGGTGTCCCCGTCTTTCAGGACAGTCCCATTGGAATCCACAATTTCCCCGGAGTTGGCGTCGTCCGTGGAAGGGGGGGGGGCCACTTGCTTTGGATCCCATTCGTGGAAACATTCGGGACATATCCAAACAGTTCCATCGGGATAAGCATTCTCAGAGTTACATTTCGGGCAATTAGTCTCATTTTCCATGGGTTCTTTTTACCATTTTTTGGGGTGGTTTTACAATCACCGGCTGCGTTCGTACTTAAGTCGGTTCAAGGCATCTTGGATGGCTTCTTTTTTTGAAAGTCCCGGGGATTTTTTTAGTTCAAATCGGATTAGTCGCTGCGTGAGGGATTTATCCTGTCCTGTCATAAAGAAAAGTTCGGCGTATCCTGGAGTCTTATCCCCGGGGGCTATTTTTTTAATACCAGTCATTCCCAGATAAATCAGGGGGATCAAGCCCAGGGCAAACAAAGCCCGAGAGCCAAGAAAACTCCAAAGAAACCCTAGTATCACCCCCGTGGCCACCAGGGCTGTAAGGATGGGGTTCCAGTAGGTATATTTCCCGGTCAATTTTATTTCCGCCTGGGGTTTCGGCGGGGGTTCCTCACCACCACAGAAATGGTTTCCGAAGTCCCCCACCTTACCGCAGTAGGGGCAGGTGTATTTAAAACTTTTCATACCAGGCCTTCCTTTTCCCATCATACCATTGAATCCCAAGAATATTTCACCATACTTAGTCCTGGAGGGTCCACATGATTTATCCCATACCACAAAACATGACCATGGAAGATCTGGGGGGAGTCCTCACCCTCACCCGGCGGTGGTTTTCCCCCGTCCACATCATCACCTTTATTTTTAGTTTGTTCTGGAATGGATTTATGGTGATGTGGTACTCCCTTTTATCGGGTTTTGGTGAAGATCCGGCTATGAATCCCTTTATTTTACTATTTTATATTTTCCCCCTATTGCATGTGGGGGTGGGAGTTTTTCTCTTCTATTTTTCCATAGCAGGTTTTTTCAATAAGACCACGTTCTCAGTGTCCTGGAAGGCCGTGGAGGTTCACCATGGGCCCCTGCCATGGATCGGCAACTTGAGTCTTGTCCCAGGGGACATCCAGCAGATCTTCACCCAGGAACGGGTGACTCAGAATCGCAATCAAACCACCACTTCCTACGATCTGAATGTGGTCCTCCGGGATAATAAAAAAATTACCCTGGTGAAGGGGCTGGCCACTGTGGATGAAGGGCTGTTTTTGGAAAAGACCCTGGAAGACCGCTTAGGGATCAAAGATACTCTGGTGGCGGGGGAAGTCCCGAAGTTTAATAATCCTGGGCAGGTATGAAGTAGGCATTTTCCTGCATTAGAAATTTTTCCAGAAGGTCAATGATTTGTCTTTTTGCGCCTTCTGGTGGGGGCGGGGGGAATACAATATCTTTTAAGATATTCTTGGCGGAGGATTTCTCTCCCAGGGAGGCTGTGAGTTCGGCTTTTACCAGGAGTACTTCCGACAGGCGCAGGGGATCTTTCTCCACCTGGTCGGCGAGTTTATCCAGAAGCCGTCGGCCCCACCAACCATTTTGAGCCCATGATAAGCTTCCCATCACCCCGCGTAGCCACTGGTAGGTCTGGGGAAGTTCATACAAACTGGCGACCGCATTCATATGGATCTCAGATTCCCCCAGCTCCCTGGCCTGAAAAATAATCGCATTCAAATTTTCCACCATGACCTTTTGCTTTTGGTCAAAAGTGGCAAGGCTCATATCTTGATGTACCAATCGAGTTAATTGCCGGAGGACAAATCCCCGAAGATCCTTTTTAAAAGCCCCATCTTCCATGTCCTGGGATTGTAAAACTTTAAGGGCTTCCTGCCAAATTTGGGCTTTATCCGGGAGACCGGGGGTCATGGCCACCTGTTTATGGATCCCATCGAGGTAAAGAAAGGGTTCAAATTGGGCAGAAAGACCCGGCATGAGAAAAATTAGGCACCCGAGAACTAAGACTTTATTCATTTTGAATGATCCATCTTTAGTATATACGCAGGAACCCGCGGGAAGTCCAACTTTTCCCGTACCTTAGCTGGGTCCTCTCGGGTGATAATCCACCACATTATCTCCAATATGCCCTCTAAACTTTAGATATAGGCTTAGCTGTACATCATTTTATACCTAAAAACTTATATACCGTTTCGTTTTTCGGGGTGAATATAACTTCAGTTGTCCGTTTGGAAAGCGCTGTCAGAAGAGAGGAGGAGTCTGAGTTTTCCGGCGGAGAAGGATCTGGGTTTCCATAAAAAAGTATAAGTAAAGACGCTACACCGGTGATTTAAATCCATATTTACAAAGGAAAATTATGAAAAAGAACATTTTTTCTAAACTTATTTATATAGTCCTCGCCCTGTTTCTGGGAATATCCAGTTGTAGCTCTCCACTTCTAGTGGAAACCAATCCTACCCCTGTCTCCACAGAAGTTACCGTGGATAGTACCCGGGCCTTACCCTCCACCGTGGATGACGGTGTGATGCTCCATGCTTACAATTGGAGATTCTCCGATATCAAAGCAGCCCTGCCACAAATCGCCGCTGCGGGGTACAAGTCTGTGCAGACTTCCCCGGTTCAAGGCACCAAAGCCACCGGACAGTGGTGGCTTCTCTATCAGCCCACCAATTTTGCCATCGGCAATGCCCAGCTGGGTTCTCAAAGCGACTTTGCCGCCCTGTGTGCTGCGGCCAATACATATGGAATTAAAATCATCGTGGATGCCGTTTTGAACCACGTGGCGGATAACGGTACTTCTGGACAGTGGGCCAACGAAGTGGAATCCTATCTCAAACGCTCCGATTGGTATCACAACCAGGGAACCATTGGCAATTATACCGATCGCCGACAATTGACCCAAGGAAACCTGGGCAACCTTCCTGACTTGGCCACCCAGCGTAGCGACGTTCAGCAGGTGATTTTGGGATTCCTCAATTCTGCCGTGGATTCCGGGGCCGGTGGCTTCCGTTTTGATGCGGCTAAGCACATTGAAACCAACGCGGGGCTGGATGCGGGACAGGCCTGGGCCGGTGGTTTCTGGGACAATGTTCTGGGTGGTCTTCATAACAGGGCCAACCTGTATCTTTACGGGGAAGTCATACAAGACGCCGGGGATAATCTTTCCGCCTACACCAACCTTTTTGATGTGACCGCCCACGGTTATATTTGGACCCTTTCCAACGCCTTTAACAATGGGAACTGGAACGGAATCCAAAGCGTGAACGGAGTGACACCTTCCAAAGCCTTGGTTTATGTGGAAAACCACGATACCTACGAACACAACGAATCCACCTCCTTCAGTTTCTGGAAGCGGAAAGCCATGTGGGCTGTGATCACCGCTAGATCAGGTATGACCCCACTTTTCCTGGATCGTCCCGGGGTGGATGAATGGAATGAGGGGGACATAGCTGCCCTGAATAATTTCCGCAACGCCATGGTAGGACAAAGTGAATACCTTCGATTCCCCACAAACCCTGTGGTGGTGATCGAAAGAGGAACCTTGGGAGCGGTGATCATCAACAACGGGGGAGCCACTTACCTGAACACCGCCACCAATGTGGCTGCGGGGAGCTACTCCAATAAGGGCTTGGCTTCAGCAAACCTCACCAGTTCCGGTGGACAACTCACAGGAAATATTCCTGCCTATTCTGTGGTGATCATTTACGGCGGTTCGACCCCCACACCTCCCGCTACGCCCACGGGTTTTACTGCCACCGCTTCCGGTTCCAGTCAAATTAATCTGGCTTGGAACGCTTCCGCCGGAGCTACCAGCTACAATATTTTAAGGTCCAGCACCAGTACTGGCACCTATACCTCCGTGGGTACCGCCACCGGCACTACTTTCCCCAATACGGGACTCACGGCCTCCACCACCTACTACTACCGGGTGACCGCCTCCAACAGCGCCGGAACATCCGCCCAGAGTGCCACCGCCAATGCCGCCACCACCGCCGCGGGGACAGGCCTCAAGGTTCATTTTAAAGTGAACTCCGTGGCCAATTGGTCCAATGTGAATGTGTACTACTGGGCATCCAACGGTTCTCCCATTGGAAATACTTGGCCAGGACAGGCGGCGGTGAGCGAAGGCAGCAGCTGGTTTGGCTTTACCATTCCCGGTTCCAGCAGTTCCAACATCATTTTTAACAATGGATCCGTACAGACCGTGGACCTAAATCGTACAACCGAAGGTTGGTTTGTGCCCACAGGAAACTCTAGCGGAAAGATTACTGGAGTTTGGTACGCCAGTAACCCCGACGGTGCGGTCACCACCACCACCATCAAAGTCACCTATAACGTGGGGACAGGAAACACTCTCTCAGTACGGGGAAGTCTGGCTCCCCTTAGTTGGACCTTGGGAGCACCCGCAACCTGGACCACAGGAAATGTGTGGGTATACACCACCACAGCTATCCCCGCCGGAACCAGTTTTGAGTTCAAAGCTCTGATTAATGATAACAGGTGGTCCGACGGGGCCAACTTTACCGGAACTGGAGGAAGTACCATGAATGTGACTCCCACCTTCAACGGTAACTTTTACGACACCATGGACACCATGAGTACCAACTGGGCCGTTTCCGGGGGAACATCGACAAAGAAATGGTACCAAGGGACCGGCGTCGCCCAAGCCAATGCCACCTCCACTATCAGTTACTTGACTCAGAATTTTGCCATGAATAAAACTGGAATCGCCGTAACCTTGGCCTTTAAGTACAAAGTTACAGGCTTAGATACCGGGGAATACCTAAAGGTCCAGGTTCTTAAAGGAACCACTTGGACTAATTTGGCAACCTATACGGGAACCCAGGATTGGATCAATAAATCCATCGACATCACCGCCTACCAAAGTACTGCCATGAAACTTCGATTCCTTTCCTTTATGAATGGGGCCGATGAGTACGTCTACGTGGATAACGTGACCGTTAGCACCAGATAACCTTTTTATTCTTTCCTAAGACCGCCTTCGGGCGGTTTTTTTTTGACTTAGAGTTCTATCCCTTGTAAGATGGCATCAAGGTAATCATTCCCATGAAAAGAACTTTTCTAAAATTTCTAATTTCTCTTTTTCTTATTTTGATTCCCATGCTATCCAGTGCTCAGGATAAAATTGTCCTGGCTACAGTGGAGAATCTTCCCCCCTTTTCCTTTTATCAAAATCAAGTACTCACAGGCCTGGATATGGATATGATCAAGGAAATTCAAAAAAGATTGAACTGGATTTTGGAAATAAAGACCCTCCCCTGGGTCCGGGTTCTGGAAGAATTAAAAGCCGGGACCGTCGATGGGGCTTTTTCCCTATACGAGGTTCAAGAACGGAAAACCTATGGCGATTATGTGGAAATTATTCACTATGACAATCTGGGGATGATGGTAATGAGGGGAAATGAGTTTAACTTCCGTGGAATCCCGGATTTGTACGGTAAAACCATCGGTAAAGGGGCGGGTGTTTTCATCAGTTCTGAATTCGACCAGGCTGTTTTAAACAAGAAAATTGAAGTCCAGGAAATAAATGATACTCAAATGGCCAATATCCGTAAATTGCATTTGGGTCGGGTGGATGTGGTAATAGGGGTGGTGGAAACCCTGATCCATTATAGGGAGACCCTCAATTTTTCCCAAGAAATGGTGGTGATAAACTCCTTAATCGAGAAGGCAAGACCAGGATATTTGGTCCTATCTAAGAAATCAGCCTACGCAACCCAGGGTGAATTTCTAGATAAGTTAAGAAAAACGATGGTAGAAATCCGAAACGACGGCACCTATGAAAAACTCAAGGCTAAATATCATGTCCTTTTACCTGGAGTGCTACCCTAATTACCGTCTTGACAACTTGTTAGGGACAGTCTAATTTATACGTATGTTTCTATTCGTAGAAACATGGGGGAGCGTATGAAGAAATCCGATGTTCGGCAAGACGGTATTATTAAAATCATTCCGGGAGAGCGGTTCACACCTTATTCTCTAGCTCTAAAACTAAAAGCTAAGGTGATACTGGAGTCTTCCAGCTACCAAAAAGGCCAGGAACGGTACTCCCTTCTCATGCTACAGGAAGCCTTTCGGGTCTCCCAAGGGGGGGATAAGGTGGTATTTTCGAAAAAAAGTGCTCCCTTTGAGATAAAAAATCCAGGGAAAGACATCCTGGACGTACTCATGTACTTTGCCCGCCAGCACCCCAATCCCGCCCAGGATTTTCCCTTTCCCGCCGGGGGAATCGGATACCTGAGCTACGAATTCAGCGCCCGGTGCGATACCATTAAAATTAATCCCGACAAAGCCGACCCTTTGGGGCTCCCAGAGGGGATCTTCCTATTCGGCCACATTTTTGCAGTTTTTGACCATTACACCGATATGATTTATCTCATTGGCCTCAATTATAAAGAAGCCGAAATCGACCTGGAAGCCGCCATCGGGGACATTGAGAAAAAAATCGCCGACCTGGACTTCAACTACATGGCCGCCCCGGAAAAAAAATACCCCGCAAAGATTTTAGACGATTTGGAGGATGAAAAGCTCAAATATTGCCAAGGTGTGGAAGAAGTTCGGAAAGAAATCATTGCGGGAAACCTTCTGCAAGGGGTTCTGTCCCGGCGCCTTCAGATAGAGACCGACATCACCGCCATGGAAGCCTACCGGCACCTGCGAAGCAGCAATCCATCCCCCTACCTTTTCATGTTGGATTTTGACGAGTTTCAGATTTTCGGAGCCAGTCCCGAGGTCCATGTGAAGGTGAAAGACGGGGTGGGGACCATTCAGCCCATAGCCGGCACCCGGCGTCGGGGCAAGACAGAGACAGAGGACAGGAGTTTGGAAAAGGAACTCCTGGCGGATAAAAAAGAGGTGGCGGAACACCTGATGCTGGTGGATCTGGCCCGGAACGACTTGGGGAGAATCTGTGAACCTGGATCGGTGGTGGTGAAAGAACTGAACACCGTGGAACGGTATTCCCACGTGATGCACATCGTGAGCAAAGTCCAAGGGAAATTGAAACCGGGTCAAATGGGGATCGATGCCCTAAGGGCGACTTTTCCCGCCGGTACGGTTTCCGGGGCGCCCAAAATCCGGGCTATAGAGGTTTTAGACCGGCTGGAGCCGGTAAAACGAACTTTCTACGCCGGAGTGGTGGGGTACGTGGACGCGGATGGAAGTTTGGACACCTGCATTTCTATCCGTTGCGGTTTGAAAAAAGGGAAGCTGTTGGTACTCCAAGCGGGGGCTGGTCTGGTTTACGATTCCAATCCCGAGCGGGAATGGGAAGAGACCAATGAAAAATTGAGGGCCACTGCGGCCAGCGTGGGATTGGAGGTTTAAAAATGTACGTCATCATCGATAATTACGATTCCTTTACTTATAACATTTACCAGTATCTGTGCGAGCTCACCACCCAAGAAGTGAAGGTGTTCCGCAACGATAAGATCACCCTGGCCCAGATCGAAGCCTTGAAACCCCAGGGTTTGATCATCTCTCCTGGCCCTGGCCGTCCCGAAGAGGCGGGGATCAGTATCGAAGCCCTGAAATATTTTGCCGGAAAAGTACCCATCTTGGGGGTGTGTCTGGGACACCAGGGGATAGGCTACGCTTTTGGAGGTGAGATCATCGGGGCTAAGGAAATTGTTCACGGCAAGACCAACGAAGTAACCCACGACGGCCGGGGTGTATTTCGGGGCCTGCCCAACCCCTCAGTGTTTACCCGTTACCATTCCTTAGTCATCAATCCTGAAAACCTCCCGGATTGTCTGGAAATATCTGCCCGCAGTCCCGATGGGGAGATCATGGGGGTTCGCCATAAGACCTTCGACATCGAAGGGGTCCAATTCCACCCGGAAAGTATCGCCAGCGATCATGGGAAGCAGCTGCTTAAAAATTTCCTGAAGTACCGCCGGGAACCTTTTCCCTTTAAAACAGTTCTTTTGAAAGTTCAAGGGGGAGAGGATCTGACCCAGCAAGAGGCGGCGGATTTCATGGAGGAACTCACTGATGGGAACTTAAACCATTCTCAAATCGCCGCCTTCCTGGTGGCTTTGAACGCCAAGGGTATCCGCCCTCAGGAAGTCGCCGGTTGCGCCCAAGTCCTTCAGAAAAAACGCACACCGTTCCCTTATCAGGGGGAAACCTTGGATACCTGTGGTACCGGCGGGGATAATGCGGGGAGTTTCAATATTTCCTCCTTTTCCGCCCTCATCGCCGCCGCATGCGGGGTTAAAGTGGCCAAACACGGGAACCGGGCGGTGAGTTCCAAGTCCGGCAGCTCGGAGTTCTTTACCCAGCTGGGGCTCCATATCGACCTGAGTCCGGAAAAAGCCGCTCAGGTTCTGACCCAAACGGGTTTTACCTTCCTTTACGCTCCGGTTTATCATGGAGCCATGAGGTTTGCGGCTCCGGTGCGCAAGGACTTGGGAATTAAAACGATTATGAATCTCCTGGGCCCTTTGTCCAATCCTGCGGGAGCAGCTTTCCAGATTCTAGGGGTGTACTCCGATGAAATGGCCCCCATCATGGCCCAGGCTGCGGGACTTTTGGGGACAAAGCGGGTCTTAGTGGTCCATTCCCAAGACGGGATGGATGAAATTAGTCCCGCCGCCCCCACTAATCTCTATCAGCTGGATGAAGCAGGGAATGTGGTGAAGTCCGTATTTGATCCCGCATCCTTGGGAATTCAAGGGTATAGTATTTCCGATTTGGCCGGCGGTTCGGCTTCTGAAAATGCCCTCATCGCCCAGGCACTTTTGGCAGGATCGGGACCCCAAGCAGTGCGGGAAGCCGTGTGTTTAAACGCCGGGGCTGCTCTGTGGATCGCCGGTCATGCGGCCAGTTTAGAAGCTGGATACCGAAAGGCCAAGGAAGGACTGCTATCCGGAGCGGTGAAGACAAAATTAGCCCAGGTGTCAGCCCTGACCCAGGCTTTGGCTTAGAAAAAGGGAAAGAATAGATGACCGACAGTCCCAAGGATATAAAAAAAGAAATCCTGGCCAAGCGCCTGGAAAGAATGAAAGTGGAAGGGGCGACTTTTGGAGTGATCATTCCCGAAGTCAGGCAAGTTCCCCTGGTGCCCTTCCTTCAGGGAAACGGAGTGATCTGCGAAGTTAAACGCAGGAGTCCCTCCCGGGGAGTGCTGGATGCAGGGTTGGATGCGGTGTCCCAGGCTTCCCATTACCGGGCCTCGGGGGTGAAAACGGTCTCGGTTCTCACGGAAGAGGATTATTTTCAAGGTTCCCTAAAGGATCTTATGGAAGTGAAGCTGACCTGCCCCGATTTGGCCGTTTTACGAAAAGATTTTCTAGCCACCGAAGAGGACATCGAAGTTTCCTTCCGGGCGGGAGCCGATGCTATCCTGCTTATTGCCTCCTTATTGGATTTTTCCACCTTGAGCCGGCTCTATTTTCAGGCAAGAGCCTTGGGAATGTCTGTGCTTATGGAGGTTCATTCCCCAGAGGATATAGAAAAAGTCAGACCCCTGCGGCCTCGGTTTACCGGAATTAACTGCCGGGATCTGGGGAGTTTTCGCATAGATCTTATGATACCCCTCATGGTTCGCCCTTTCATTGATTGGCACACCAAGGTAATTTTTGAATCCGGCATTTTCCGGTTGGATCAGGCTCTTTGGGCGGGGGCCAATGGATTTCAAGGGGTTTTAGTGGGGGAGGGGGCGGTAAAAAATCCCCAATTAGCCCAGGAACTAGCCCAGGGTTTTGTGCCCTGTTCCCGTCCTGGGTTCTGGCAGAGGTTATATGAACGCAAGACTAAAGAGACCACAACCCGTCCTTTGGTGAAAATCTGCGGTCTGACCCGAAGGGAAGACGTGGAATTGGCAGATAGACTGGGGGCGGATCTTCTGGGATTTGTTTTGGCTCAGAGCCCCAGGCAAACCTCGGCTTCCTTTCTCCGGTCCTTGGGGGGAACAATGGCTTTAAAAGTAGGAGTGGTGGTCCTCAAGGCTGGGGAAGAAGTACCCCAGGTCATCCAGGACTTACTGGAGGAAGGGAGTTTGGATGCCCTGCAATTCCACGGGGATGAGAATGCAGAACTCTTGGACCGCTGGGGTCTTCAGGGGTACAAAGCCCTAGCCCTCCAGGATCCAGCTCAAAAGGAGCCTTATTATTACTGCCCCAGGATTTTAGTGGACGCTTTTGTCCCCGGTTTAGTGGGGGGGACGGGAAAAACCCTCGATCCGGTAATTCTGGAATCTTTGGAACCCCAAACCCTGTGGTTAGCCGGGGGTTTGAACCCGGAAAACGTGGCAGCCATCGTTAAACGTTGGCAACCGGAACTGGTGGATGCCTCTTCCGGACTGGAATCGGCCCCTGGGATCAAGGACCGGGCAAAACTTGAGAAGTACTTTAAGGAGTTAAACAGTGGGAGTCTTTAATCACACCTTTGGAGAACTGGGGGGACGATACGTGGCCGAAGTCCTGCGCCGGCCTTTGGAAGAACTGGAAGAGGCCTTTCTGAAAGCCATGGATGATCAGGGCTTTCTGGCGGAATTCCA
>CAZUXL010000024.1:6558-21158 GCA_964624355.1 uncultured Spirochaetales bacterium | reverse complement strand
GGGGGAGCGGACATCTATATCAAACTGGAAGGTCTGGCGAACACCGGTGCCCACAAGATCAACAACGCCCTGGGTCAGGCCCTTTTGGCCAAGAGGATGGGGAAGACCCGTATTATAGCAGAAACGGGGGCGGGACAGCACGGAGTGGCCACAGCGGCGGTCTGTGCCCGCTTAGGACTGAAGTGCCGGATTTACATGGGGGCGGTGGATATCGCCCGCCAGCGGCCCAACGTGTTCCAAATGGAACTTTACGGAGCCGAAGTGGTTCCTGTGACCAGCGGATCCCAAACTTTGAAGGATGCGGTGAACGAGGCTTTGCGGGACTGGTCGGGAAGTTTTGCGGACACCCATTACCTCCTGGGTTCCGCCTTGGGGCCTAGCCCCTTTCCCGACATGGTCCGGGAGTTCCAGTCTGTGATCGGCAAAGAAGTACAAATTCAAACCCAAGGAATCAAAATAGATGCCCTGGTGGCCTGTGTGGGGGGGGGATCCAATTCCATTGGGCTCTTCGCCCCATACATCGACCAAAAGCTTCCTCGCCTCATCGGTGTGGAAGCCGGCGGACGGGGGACAGACCTGGGGGACAACGCCGTGCGTATGACCGGAGAAGCGAAAGTGGGCATTGTTCAAGGGTATAAAAGTTACTTCCTTTTGGATAATGACGGTCAGGTTCAGGAAACCCATTCCGTTTCCGCAGGACTGGATTATGCGGGTATCGGCCCTCAGTTGGCTTATTTGGGGCAAACCGGCCGGGTGGAGTTCACCAGTATCCAAGACCAGGAGGCCCTGGAAGCCGTGCGATTTTTTGCCCGCACCGAAGGGGTCATTTTTGCCCTGGAGAGCGCCCATGCGGGGGCCCGGGCCATCACCCTGGCTAAAGAATTGGGACCGGGAAAATCCCTGGTAGTGAATATGTCCGGCCGGGGTGATAAGGATATTTTCATCTCTGCAAAAGCCCTGAATCCCCAACCCTGGATCAAATTTCTAAAAGACGAGGTTGCCCGTTATGAACAATAAATTTAAGGTCATGGCCCATTTAGTAGCCGGTTTTCCCACCTTGGAAGACTCTCTGACTGTGGCAAAAGCCCTTGCCGATGGAGGAGCTTCCTACTTGGAAGTCCAATTCCCTTTTTCTGATCCTTCCGCCGATGGTCCCGCCATTCAAGGGGCGTGTACCGAGGCCTTACTGCTCGGATTCAAGGTGGATCAGGGATTTGAAATGGTAAAAACCCTGAGAAAACTTTACCCCCATCTTCCGGTGTTCATCATGAGCTATGCCAGCTTGGTCTTTTCACGAGGGGTAAAAGAATTTTGCCGTTTGGCTGGAGAAGCTGGGGCGGATGGGCTGATTATTCCCGACCTGGCTCCCGGAAGTGATGAAGGTCTATTCACCCTAGGCCCCGCCGCAGGACTTAAAATAGTACCGGTGATCGTTCCTTCCGTGACTCCCCAGCGCCTGAATGACATACTGGCACTGAATCCCGAGTATGTGTATACCGCCATTAGGGCGGGGATCACCGGGATTCACTCGGACATCTCCCAGGATCTGAAGGACTTTTTACAGAATCTTACATCCCGCAAGGTAAAAGTCTTAGCAGGATTCGGTATCGATTCCCGGTCCCAAGTCGAGTCCCTGGCCCCGGTCTGTCATTGCCTTGTGGTGGGATCCGCTTTTGTGAGAATCGTCCATGAGCTGAAAGGGAAGGGTGAGAAAGTCTTGTACGAGGGTGTAAAAGAGAAAATAACCAAACTGGTGTGAATGGAGCGTTCTAAAAAAGAAAAGGTGAAAATCAAGTCTTCACCTTTTCTACGGAAAAAACTAAACACCAAAAATTTTAGTAAACGGCAATTTCCATTTTAAACAAGACGTAGGGAAATGCGCCTTCTATGGAATTTAACTGACTTGCAATTAGTGGGTCGGAATTTTTTACCTCTACAAATGCTTTGTTGAATTCATAACCACCACCCAAAGCCAAGCTAAACCAGTCCCAGGTCCACCTCCAACCTAGTTTTGCTCCGACACCTAAAGAAGTTGCATTTAAGTTGTCCGTATTCGAGCCAATTACAAAATAGGCTCCCTTCACATAAGCGCCCAAAAATACACCATGATAAGCCTTGTCTAAGTATAGAGTGGGGCCAATCTTGAGATTTCCAAACCAGAAATTAGAATCCTCCGGAAGGGCACTTCCCACTATGGGGATGGTTTTTATGTTAAAGTATCCGATTTCAGAATCCAGGGAAATCTTGTCTGCAGCTTTAAAACTCACATCACCGGAATAGAGGCCAAAAAGTGGGCCGATGAAGTTCGGGGCAAAGACAACACTTGGAATCCGTTCGACTTTGGTCGTACCAGGTTCTTCTGCAAATGAAATTGACACTAACACAGTAAAATACACAATAAATGCTAAATATTTCTTCATGTAAACTCCTATATTCTGCAGCAAGATGAATTAGATTATAAATTTTGTCAAGTATGGATGGGTAATCTAATACGATATATTAAAATTGATTATTAAAATTTCATTAAATTGAAATTGACACCCCGGATACACTGTGTTAAGGTTCATTTAAGGAGAAATCATGAAGAAAATTGCATTACTAATTGCTTCTGCTGCGCTTTTGGCATCTTGTACTACCACCTTTCCAAAGGCTCTAACCACAAATCCTGTTGGAACAAAATTAGGCGAAGCTACCACAACCTTCTTATTTGGTTTTTTACCATTATTTGGGAGTTCAGGTCTATATGACGCAGCCAAAAGCGGCGGAATTACCCGGATTTCCACTGTGGACACAAAAGTTACATGGCTTCTGGTGATCACTAACGTGACAACTATCGTTTCCGGAGAATAAGCACTTTTTTCGGGCAACGAT
Source organism: uncultured Spirochaetales bacterium (assembly GCA_964624355.1). Classification (GTDB taxonomy): domain Bacteria; phylum Spirochaetota; class Spirochaetia; order JABEVK01; family JABEVK01; genus CAZUXL01. The sequence continues at coordinate 18,287 of CAZUXL010000024.1, read as the reverse complement.
TGTTTCTCCCGAATTTACCGCTATCTTATGAAATCATTTCTTTTAATCTTCACCCTACTTACCCTCACTGCCTGTACCTCCAATTCCCCTGTTACCAGTTACTATGTGGGAGACGGAAACCTACAGTTTTTTGTCAGTTCTTCGGAATTCCCCGGTCCCGAGGGTTCCAAACTGTCCTGCGATTTTTCCTATCGCCGAAATTCCGAGAAAAGTCCCATCATTGTGAATTTGTCCTACTTTACCCGGGGCACCCTTCCAGCGGATTTACCTGGAGTCTGGTTTTCTCATCCCACCCTGGGACTTAAAATTGAACTTTCCGAGGTTAATCTCCTTTTTAAAGAAAAAAAACAAGGCCACTTACGGTTCACCGGATTGATTTCAGAACAAGACTTTCTTTCCCTGGTGGAAACCCCCGGGTGGGAAGCCAGTCTTCTTTTTTCCGACACGCAACCCCTAAAATTCCCCCCCTCCTCCCACTTTGACAACCACATGAATGCCCTTAAGGATGAGTTATGAAGTACCTCTGGTTATGTCTTTTTTTCATTTCACAGCCCCTTAACTCACAAGAGTTGGTGGTCACGCTTCCCTCCCACTCGTTTCAATGGACCCTGGATAAAACCTGGACAAAGGTAGGGGACGGGGATTTTGAAACCCTGTTTAACAAACCCTGGAAAGAATTGACCGTAGAGAAAAAAATGACCGGTTTTGAACCCCTGAAGGCCTATCAATCTCAACAGGGAACGATTTTACTCCTGAGTAGATCCGCTGCTGGTAAACCCATGACGGAAGGGGCCATCAATCTTTTTTTTCAGCAGTTGGTCCCCAAATTAAAACTCATGGGGACGGTAATGGAAGACTCCTACACCTTGGGCGAATGGAATGTCAGGCACCTTCGTTTGGAAACTCCGACCCTCGTGGTCATGAAGGCCCTATTCCATAAACCAGGGGAAACTCCCATTGTTTTGGATTACCAAATACCCAATAGTGCGTATAACAAAGAAATTCAGGGGATAAATCACTCCTTTCAGCTCATGAAGTCGTCCCGGTGATTCATCCTGCGGTCATGGAGTACCGATGAGTAAGTATGTTCGGTTCCTCTCATAAACTTAAACCTCAAGAAATCCTCCAGGCTTTGGATAAAATTCGTCAGGAGTATGACCACTATATTGTTCGTTATATGAAAACTCCTTTGGTGAAGAAACAGTTTGAAGATCGGATTTACATGGCGGATTTAAAACGCATGGACATGACATTTTTCGTTGCCCAGGAAATGAAGGTTCTTCAGGAATTTATTCTCCAGGCGGAAACGGAGAAGGCAGATCTGGAAAAAAAGTCTTCCCAGGCTAAGAAATCCACCTCCCAAGGTAAGAGCTATGCCGACAGGGTGATGGAAAAGCTCCAAAAACAGATTGAAGAATATCCCACCCTGGCTGTCCACCCCAACGCCAGTCCCGATGTGGAAAAACTCTATGGAACTATTAACTGGATTTTTATGAACCTGTGGCCAAATCTTGTCCCTGTGATTCGAGATCTGGGTTTACCCCAGCGCATAAGTTTGGAGGATGAGTTTATATCCCTCACCCCCAATAAAGGCCGCCTTCCCAAGGACCTGGAGCATTTAGGACACTTGATCGAATCTGATTCTCCCCTGAACCAGCAGAGCCAACAGCAGAAAATTTGCCTGGTGAAGGCTGCGGGTATCCTTCACCATCTGACTCAATGCGTTACCATGGCCTTGGGTAAAAAGGTTTCGAAAAACCAGCAGGCTTACTTAGAAAAAGTGAAAGCCTATCTTGTAAAAGTGGTGGTGGATTTTCGTTTGAAGAATATCACCCCCGACTAAGATTTCCATAAGCCAGGGCAGGATTTGTTACTCCGAAACTCGGTTTTGCCCCGGTGAACCAATCTTCTTTACCCTGGGTATCCGCATTTTCTGACCGCACCAGCGGCCTGGTTGACGTACTGTCCCCGGAAAAAACACAGTCTTCCGGTGTAGGCTTCTCACCCTGTATTTTCCAAAATCCCTGGGTGTGGACCCAATCTACGGACTCTAGAAAAGAACGGCTACCAAATCCCCGGTATTTTTCATCGGATCCCGAAGTACGGTTGGAATAAAGTAGGCAATCCATATGTTCCCCCTCCGGGGATGCGGAAAGTAAAATCAGCCCGTTGGTGCCTTTTAATCCCGTTGCCTCCGGAACCCAGAAATCCCGAACACCCTCCACAGCTCCAATTCCACCGGAGGAATTTTTCCCTGCAATTTCCTGAACTTCTTCTGGTATCCCTTGGGGCTTAAAATGAACAAGAATTCTTTCCCGCTCCTTCACATCCAAAGACGGGAAGACAAAACTTTGACCGGATTCCAAGGGATAAGTGTCCCGGATTTCCAGTCCTGCCAAGTTACCGGGGCTGAGGATGATCAATTCCACCATATCCGGCCGCGTGGCCGTGCCATTGATGCAGACTTCCATAATTCTCACTTGGGGAAGCTGGGGATTAGTCGGGTAAAATCTTTGGATGAGGGTATTCCGGTTTCCCCGGTGGTCTTGGACTTCCAATAGGATCTTTTGAAGTGTTCCCGGAGGGAGTTGAGCTTCCGGGGTAATGGTTAAACGATTCCCTTCCAAGAGAAGGTTCTCCTCCGATGTGGGGACGCCTTCCCTTTCTCCCCGGGCGGAGGTTAAAGCCTCATCGAAGGTAAAAACCAACTGGGTCTGCCTTTGGTCAAACTTGACCAGCCGGGGAGGGATAAAGTCCAGTAATGCCCCATTGCCCCCATCGGTCATCCCTGTACACCCTGTTAAAGTTAGAAAAATGATCACACATCGAATTTTCATATACTCTCCTAATATAAGAGAAGGGAAAAATAGAGGGTTTGATTCATTTTGGCCGATAATTTAATATAATTAGAACTCAATATTGAAGGAATATTCATGGAACCAAATCCACTTTTTGATAAATACGGTAAAACATTGAAACCAGGGGACTTTTTATTCTCCGAAGGGGACTCGGGGGATGAGATGTACATCATCCAAGAGGGGCAGGTAGAGATCGTGAAAGTCCTGGGGGGACAGGCTCAAGTATTGGCGACCCTGGAGAAGGGAGAATTTTTCGGGGAAATGGCCATCGTAAACCGGATCAAGAGAACCGCCTCGGCCAGGGCTTCCACAGGACTAAAAGTTTTAGCCTTCGACCGCAATGGATTTCAACAGATGATCGAAAAAAATCCCAAGATTGCCCTCAATATTATCGATAAATTGTGTAAACGCCTGGAAAATACCACCAATCAATTGGCTAAACTTTCCTCGGCCAATCAGAAAGAATCGGTTTATTTGAACCTGAGTTATCTTTTTAGCGAGAAAGGCGGGGAGAATCCTGATCTCAATTTGAAGTCCCTCCAGGATGAGTTGGGTCTCAATCTCCAGATACCCCAGAGTATTATTTCCGAGGAGCTTAATGAACTATCCCGCAAGGGTGTGATAAAAGTTGTCAATGAACAGGTGATTCTTCAGGATAAAAAAGCTCTTCAAAAGCTCATAAAAGACAATGAAACCCGATAAATGAGCCGCCTTTGGGTTTATTTTGGGTTGCTGTTTCTGTGTACTCAGGGGTGGGTGGTCTCGGGGGAAAATTTCACCCTGGAGTATGGTCCCCGGGTGAGGGAAAGTATTCCCTTACCCACCCTTTGGGCCTCCCAGGTGTGGGAAGCCCAATATCAAAGTACAAAAAATAAGGTCCTGGTGTATGGGCTGAGTTCTCCCTATTTTCTTTTGGATAATCGAAAACCTTTGGTAACCACGGATTTTACAGGATTCACCATGGAAGTGGAAGACAAAATATATGTCCACCTTCCCGGGAGATTTCTCTTTCTTTTTAAAAGGGATTTCGGTGAGAGATTGAATTTCATTTCATTTTTTAAAAAGGAATGGGATAGAATCCAGAGCGTTTCTTACTATAAAGGTCGAATCACCCTGCCTTTTACATTGGAAATAAACCCTCCGGTAAAATAGTCCGATAAGTTATCTATGAAAACAGGAATTATCATAGGTTTATTTCTCTTAACACAGCCCTTATTCGCACAAGATCTGAGTGTAAACGCCGGGGATGTGGAGGTGGAGGCACGGGAAGACGGGTTTCATTTGACCATCCGGAATAAACCTGGGATCTCCAGTGTTCTGTTGACTGATACCTTCGAGCTTCCGGACCATAGCCTCTCCTCCTACGCGTTGCGAGGATTTTCAAAAAATGAGGTGAATGGGAATGAAACCCGGTTGCTCGACGGGAAACCCCTTAAAAATACCACCTACTCCCTGATCGATTCCACCGTGGAACCTCACCCAGCCTGGAAAGAGGGGGCGTATAGAATCTTGATACCTCCGAAAGTGCAGTTTGGATACCCGGATTTTCCCAATTCTCGCTTCGGTACGGTGGATCTTCAGAATTTATCAGCCCAACCGGATCAAAAATTTTGGTTTTCCATCCGTGCTTTTGAAAAATCCTACGCAGACTATACAGGGAAGTATACGGACAATGCTTTTGAGCTTTTTTCCTACCTGCGGGATGTGGTTCAATTACCCCCTCCCCCAGACGATGGGCTGTATCAGCCAAAGCTGGAAACGACTTTTGAAGCGGTGAGCAATCGGGTGATCAAAGCCACGGGTCCCGAGGATATGGTGGCGCAGATAGAGAAAATCCTAGAAGAAACCTCGGGGGAGTCCTTGGATTTGGTTTTAGTGGTGGATACGACTAAAAGCATGGTGGAAGAGATGAATCTTATTAAGTCCAGCCTCTTAAACCCCATAAAAAAACAAGTGGAAAAGTTTAAAACCTGGAGATTGGGGTATGTGTTCTACCGGGATTACATGGAAGAGTATTTGAACCGTGTTATTGACTTCCAGAGTGATTTTGGTGCCTTACAAAGGGATCTTAACAGGATATCCGCCAGCGGGGGAGGGGATGTTCCCGAGGCCGTTTACGAAGCCCTGAACGCTGGATTGACGAGCTTTCGGTGGGAGGCGGAAAAACGGCTGATGATTTTAGTGGGGGATGCCCCCGCCCACGAGGTTCCCCGGGGACGGATCACAAAACTCATGGTGGACGAAGGGCTCATGAACAAAAAGGTGGAAGTGGTGAGCATCATGATCCCTTATAGCGGACCATGATGGGAGAATCTGTTACAACTGAGGGGCAGGGCTTACTTCCGGTTGTATCTTATTGACCAGTTTCTGTGCTAAATTTTTAGGCCAAGGAGGGAGAAAGGAGATCTGGGAAGGATCATCATACCTGTCGGAAACTTTTTTCAGCCATTCTAAGGCGACGGCATTTTTTCCCAGTTTATAATTTAGAAATCCAATTTCGTACTCAGCGCTTACGCGAAAGGCCAGATCCGTGGGATTTGTATCAAGAAATTTTTGGTAAATAACCAAGGCGATTTCGTAATTCTTTCCGTCTACGGCAGTTTGCGCCCGATGGAAGTAAATTTCCGGATTGATTCCTTCCTCAAATGTCACATCCACGGTTTGACAACCTGTTAATAGCAGTAAGGGGATGAGATGGTATAATTTCAAATTGAACTCCTAAACTTGGTAAAGCTCATCCCGGGTGGGAAGGCTTGCTCTCAGCTCTCTTAAGAAACCTCGGGTATCGCCCATGGTTACATAGTGATCACAGGTTTCACAGGTTCTCCGCGCTAAGGTAAAATATTTGTGGAGTTTTTCTTCTCCAGATTTTTTATTCCAAACACCCGCAGTACACCGGACGCGGAGTTGATATTGGCTGCCATTACCCACAGGTATTTTAACCAGTTTACAGTTTACACAGTTGGCACAGAATATTTTATGGGCTTTGGGATTGTCCAGATCATCGTCCACGGCCTTTTCAAAGTCGTGATCCTCGTACTTTGCCATATTCCTCTCCTACTTTTCTACTGGTTTAAATATTACCACGGGGTCAACCCCGGGTCAAGGAATTGAGGGTGTTTTTCACGAAGTTGGAACGCTCATAGTAGTTTTATCCCAGGTTTATGCTGTAGAATAATTTCCATGTTAGCAGTCCTTATAAACGCCTTTACGGTTATTATCGGTACGGTCCTCGGGGTTGTGATAGGTCCCCATGTGAAAGAAGAGCTGAAAAAGCTCATTATGGCCGCAATTGGTCTAACAACCCTCCTTATTGGACTGAAAATGGGAATGGAAGGGCAATACCTCCTGGGAATCCTCGGATGCCTGCTTCTGGGAGGTGTTCTGGGGCATTGGGGACGTTTGGAGGACCGAATCCTCGGTTTTGGACATTTCCTTCGTCGGCGTTTTGCCACCAATGAGGGGTCCGATGGGAAATTCGCCCATGGTTTTTTAAATGCTTCCCTTTTATTTTGCGTGGGGGCCATGACGATATTAGGTTCTCTTCAAGCGGGGATTGAGGGGAAATACGACATTATTCTGATAAAAAGTGTGATGGATGGATTTATGGCCTTTATTATGGCCAGCACCCTGGGTGCTGGGGTGGGGTTTTCCGCCATCAGTATTTTACTTTACCAAGGCGCTTTGACTTTAGGGGCAGGATTCCTTCAACCCTGGATCACCCCTTTGTTAAAGACGGAGATCAACGGCCTTGGGGGAATTCTTGTCATGGCCATTGGGTTGGAACTCCTGGAACTTAAAAAAATCAAGACGGCAGAACTTCTGCCGTCTTTGATTCTCGTGGTTATCTTTGCCTTGACCCAACCTTGGTGGTCAGGTTTTTTTAGCTGAGATTTTCATTGCGAAGATAGAGAATGGGGAGTATCCCCAAATCCTTTTGGTTTCCGGGAAGGGTTTTTAAGGATTCCAAGGCCTTCTCCAAAGTCTGCCGATCTACAGCACCGGTGAGGATCAACCATGATGTTTTTCCTTCGGATTCGGTAATTTCGGCTTTTTTTACAGTAATACCGGCTTTTTCCAGCTGACCCAGTACCCCGGCATCCTGGATCTTGTCCCTTTCCCAACTCAGACGGAGAAACCAGGGACAGGGGGCCGGATCTTGAACCTGGGCCTTTGTTGTTTGATCCGGCCATATTTTCATTTGGTTCTGAACCCGGGTAATGGTTCCCATGGCCAAACCCAGGAGGTCTGCCACCACAGCGGAAGCCGTGGGGCTGGCTCCCGCACCCCTTCCGGAATACTGGGAGTGGCCTAACCAGGAACCGTAAATGCTCAGGGAGTTGAAGGATCCGCTGATTCTCGCCAAAGGATGATCCAGAGGGAGGAGGGTAGGTCGAACCTGGAGGCTGAATCCTTTATCCAATCTTTCTGCCGAGGCAATTAGTTTTGGAATGAAGCCCCAAGCCCTGGCCAGGGCCACATCTTCCAGACTTAGATCCTGAATACCTTGAACCTTTACCTGATCCAGACTCACCTGCCGGGCAAAGGCCAGGGAGGACATGATGGTAATCTTATGGGCACTATCCATTCCAGATACATCCAAAGTTGGATCGGCCTCCGCATATCCCAGGGATTGGGCTTCTCCCAAGGCTTCCTGGTAGGATCTGCGGTGCTCCACCATTTGGGTGAGAATATAGTTCGTGGTCCCATTCACGATTCCGTAGAGGGCATCGATTCTGTTGGCCGCCAGATCTTCGGTAAGAACCTTGATCACGGGAACACCGCCCACGCAGCTGGCCTCCAGTCCAATATTCACGGAGTTTTCCCTAGCCAGGGCAAAGAGTTCTTTCCCGTGAAGGGCCATAAGAGCCTTGTTCGCTGTGACCACATGTTTTTTAGCCTTGAGGGCTTGTTCCACCACAGACTTAGCGAAGCCCGTGCCGCCCACCAGCTCTATCACCCCATCCACTGTGGGGTCAGAAAGGGCCTTGGAGAGGTCGGTACAATACAGATCCTCGGGAAGTCCCAGGCGTTTAGCGTGGTCAAATTTCACATCCACCACATATTTAAGAATAAGATCGATGCCCGTGCGTTCTTTTAATGCCGCTCGGTCAGTTACCAATATTTTTGCGGTGCCACCACCGACCACACCGCATCCGATCAGAGCAATTGTAAAAGTGTTTTTCATAAGTCCTACTTTGGGGGGATAATGAGCTGCCAACCTGGGAAAATCAGATCGGGGTTTTGAATTAGTTTTTTATTCCGTTTCCAGATAAGCGGCCACTGAAGCGGATCACCGTAGATACTGGAGTATTCTGCAATCCTCCACAGGGCGTCCCGGCGTTCTGGTATGAGGCGAACCGTATACAATTTATCCACGGCCAGGGCTTCATACATGCGGATATACTTTTGAGATTCCAGAAAGTATTGGTTTGCCGCGGGATAGTTGCCGAGATTTTTTTCATCCACCCCTTTGAACCAAAGATCCTTCGCCATGGAAAGATAAGTCACTCTGCTTTCTTCTTCCAAAACTAGGGGTGTACCGTCCGTGGGAAGGAGAAAGCTTTGGGGTTGGGGAGCGGTTTTTTTCAAGTGTTCCGATCCGTCCCAGGGTTCTGGGTTTTGAATATTATCCTTATCATCCACGATGATGAGGTTGCTGGCCCTTTCAATCTTTCTCATGGTTTCCAGCATCAGGTCTTCGGTTTCTTTTTTAGCTTTCTGGCTACGGGAATCCTGAACCGCCTTTCCAGCTAGGAATCGGGCCTGGGTGTAGGCTTCCAAACTCTCAGAGAGGTTGTATTTTTTATAAGCATTGGCTCCTTGGAAATAGGCATCGTTGGCGGCTTCCAAGGTTTCGGGGACCCAGATAAATGCTTCCAGGGCTTCTGCTTCTGCCAATCTGGAAGTGATATCTTTTTTAATCCGGTCGATTTCGCCGGTTTTTTCATCCAGTTCCTGGATAAGGGCGCTGTACTGTTTTAAAACATCCTCAGATAAGGCTTTTCCCCCGGGGTAGTCCGTGGAAAGGAGAGTCTGGGCTTCAGCTTTTTTACCTGAAGCCAGGACGTAATTTTCTGGTAAAAATTTATCTGTGCTTACTGAGAGGGCTTTTTGATCAGAGGTGTTCATTAGGTCGATCCACCGGCTTACTTGACCCGCTTTGGCTACTTTTAGGGCTTCTTTGGCCGCTTCCAGGGCGGATGCAAGGAACTTCCGACCTTCGTTAGGGTTACCTGTGGATCCCAGTTTTTTGGCCTCTTCTAAATCCTTTTTGGATTTATCTAGAAGTTCTGGGGCGAAAATGGCTCCATCGGCTTCTTCGGCTGCTTTAATGGCCGCTTCCACTTCCTGAACTTCCGTATCCGTTAAGGCTTCTTGAAGGATTCCACCGTCCACCGGGATTGGCTTGACCTCCACAGGTTTCACAACTTCGGGGGGAGGCGTGTCGACTACCGGGGGGGGAGCAGTTTGACAGGCGGTTAAGGCCAGGGCAACCACAACCATTAGGGATAACTTGGAGATTTTCATAAGGTTTTTCCTCTAATAAGAGTTTAGCATTCCCCAAGGGCAAGGTCAAGAAAACCTGGAAACTGTGATAAGTTTGAGTTAAAGTATGTACTATTATAACGTGAATTGATTTATAGTAGCACTTTTGCTGTAAATCATTTGCAAAAGACAGGAGATTATTGATGAAAGGCCTTACAAACTACCTATTTCTATTCCTCATAGCCGGTGTGAGTTCCCTCGGCGCCGCCTCGGGATCCATAACTTTTTTAGATGGTGACGTGACCATTCAAAGAAATGGTAAGACCATTCCGTCTTCCCAGATTGATATAGGAACGGAGGTGGAGAACTTTGACCTGATTTCCACCGGAAGGAGTAGCTCTGTAGAAATTGAGCTCAACGCCCGGACCGGGATCAATGGATCCATTAACCTAGCCGCAAATTCGGCCTTTCACCTGGAACTTTCCGACATGAAGGCCAATCAGACCGCCGGAGTTGAACTTATGGCGGGGAATGTTTCTCTAAAGGTCAGTAAGATGCTCGGCGGTTCAGGGTTGGAAGTGAGAACCGGTTCTGCGGTAATGGGAGTTCGGGGTACGGCGTTTCGAGTGATTATTTCCGCCGGTGGGGATCTACTGGTAACCACCTCGGAAGGGAAGGTTCAGTGTTCCTCCGATGGCGGCCCCGTGGTTTTCTCCCAACCAGGAACCGTAGTCGAGAATCTGGGTGAAGAAAAAATGCAGTCCAAGACCATGTCGGTGGCATCCTTGGCGGGATTTGAAAGGGATTGGCAATCAGGTCGCATGGAAGCCCTCAGGTCCAATGCTCCCCGGGCTATCAAAAACTTTGCCACCCGCTACGAACAGCTTTACGCCCAGTTCAACAGGGCTTATGATCGAATGACCACCGAAGCCTTGCCCACCATTACCAAATGGACCAGAGAATCCACCAACAATACCATGGCGAGCAGGGTCGACGTATTAAAAGAGAAGAAATTGGTGATCACCCACCTTATGGCCATGAAAAGAGCCTCTTACATATTAGAGAGGGTCTACTATCGTCTGGCGGAATTGAATGAGTATGTGGAGAATGGAAGTGTTACCGGGGAATTACGACGGGGTTATACCTACAAAGATTTCTACAAGCAGTTCAATGTGGATCGTCTGAATCTCCAGAATAAACTAGGATTCACCAGATTCATCATGAAACTCTACGCCCTGCGAAATGAAGGCAGTGTTCCCACTGACACCGGTGGTGATAGTGCCCTGGATAACGTAGAGGACTTTTTCAATTAAGAAACCTGAAAACTAGCATTTCCATTCCCTGAGGAGACTTAAGCTCTCCCCGTGGGAATGGGTTTGCATGAGCTTATCCCGAAGCTCCAGGTCTCCCTCAAATCCCAGGGTATAGATTTTGAAGAATTTTTTGAGAATGTCGTAACCCTTGGCATCTCCCCAGACCTCCTGGTGGAGTTTTACATGTTTGGCCATGAGGGAGATTTTTTCCACCGCCGGAGCCTCTAGAAAACTCCGGTGGGGTTCATCCTTGCGGAAGATGTAGGGATCCTTAAAGATCCCTCGACCAACCATGAGTCCCTCAACGCCTGAACTTTTTTGTTTCAAAATCAGGTCCTGGGTAGAAAATAAGTCCCCATTTCCTAATATAATTGTGGGTTTACCCATTTGGTCCCGGAGGTTGACCCCTAGGGCTATTTCATCCCACTCGGCTGGGCCTTCGGACATTTGAGCGGCGATGCGGCCGTGGAGGGTGAGGGCAGGAAGCTCCTGGGAAAGGAGAAAACCCACCCATTCTTCCGTGATTTTCTTTTTAAATCCCAGGCGGGTTTTCACGGAAACGGGGAGGGTGCCGGCTCCTTCCCGGGCAGCCAAGATAAGTTCCCTGGCTAAAGAAGGGGTATTGATCAGGGCCGAACACGCGCCGCCCTTGGTAATTTTCTGTTCTGGACAGCCCATATTAATATCCACACCGGAGTAACCCATATCTTTGATCAGGGCAGCGGCCTTCAAAAACATATCCGGCTCGATACCCCAGATTTGAGCCACGAGGGGGGTTTTCAATTCACCGGGGTCAAAACGAATTCTCTGCTTTGCATACTTGTTTCGGGTATGAAATAGTTCCCGTGCCCGTATAAATTCCGTAAAAAACACATCGGGAGCCCCAACGTCCGCCACCAGTCGGCGGAAGACCGTATCTGTCACGTCTTCCATGGGGGCTAATGCGGTAAAGGGGCGGGGTAGGGCGGTCCAAAAATTCATGAAGCACTATAGAAAAAAATCATGAAGTGGTAAAGGTAGAAGATTTTTTCCCTTTTGAATCACCTAAACCGTTAAACTCCCCCATCGA
>CAZUXL010000024.1:0-6458 GCA_964624355.1 uncultured Spirochaetales bacterium | reverse complement strand
ATCGGGTGTGAACTCCCCGGTACCAACAGTATTACCTCTGAATTGCTAAAACCCGTTTCTGTGACCCTTTCAGGTAAAGTTTTAGCCCTGGATACTGGTAATCCCATTTCCGGAGTTTTGGTCAGGGTACTTCTTCTGAATCCCACCGATAATACCACCACTTTTCTTAAAAATGCCGGGAGTGATGTAAGTGCGACCTCGGCAGCTGATGGATCCTTTGCCTTTACCCAGGCGGTTTCTCTGGCTGTGGACAGCTACCAGCATTACCTTCATATCAGCGACCCCGCAGGGAATTATTTTGACAGTGACTCCACAGTCATCTACGCCATGAGGGATTCCGTTTTAAAATATGATGCAATCAAACTCTCGGCGAAGGCCCCGGCCTCTTATTCCACCATTTCAGGCACTATTAAGGATCTATTGGCAGGCTCTGCGGTTTCCGGGCTTACCGTGACCCTCACCAATACCAATACAGCGGTAACTTACACAGGAACCTCTGGGGCTACAGGGAGCTTTAGCATCGATAAAGTTCCTGTGGCGTTTTACAAAATGGAGCTGGATGGCAGTACCCTGACCACTCCGTACAATAAAGAGTCCAGCGATTTGATCCTGGAAAATACCGCTACAAATGCCTTAGGGGACCTTCTGGTGTCCCAAGCTTCCACGGGGGATGACCTTCGGATCGTTTTATCCTGGACCAATCGGGATCTGGATCTGGATGGCTCTTTTAGTCTTCCCCTGGAGAATTTTGATTTCAACCACCTAGGAACAAAGCAGGTCCGACTTCCTTCTTCCATCATCACAGTGAACCCCGCCTTTAAATTTGCCGAAGGTACCGCCTATTGGCCTGAGAATATGGGGGGAGCAGCAGATGTGGGAAATCGAGTCCTGGTTAATAAGGGGAAACTGAGTCACAGCGTTTCCGGTACAAAGATCGTGGAACTGGATAAAGATTCCCTAGATGGAGCGACTCCTGAAGTTACCACTATTTATAAACAGAATCCTCAAACCGGTTACCCTGGGAAACTGGCTTATTTTTATGATTTTACCAAAGAAGGGACGGCTCAAACTTATTTTCCCATGGGTATGGGAATTTACAATGTTACATGCTCCACGCCCAACGCTTCCATTTACGATTCTGGGGCGACTGTGAAGGTTTACCAGGGGAGCACCTATCTGGGAAAATTTTCCGTAGCGGATTTGACCATCGATCAGGGGGAGTCTAATCGCCGCTATTGGGCTGTCCTTCAGGTGGAAATAGGGTATACAAAAGCATCCCCTCAAGCATCCACGGATATCTACTACCGGGTGGTTCCTTACTCCAGCGCCGGAGCTTTGCCGGATTCCCGGTTTCCCGGATACTTCTACCAGGAAACCCACTTGCCCGGGGATGAAACCTTTTCAGTCTTTTTGGATAAGAAGGTATATTCCCGGGACTATGACCTCGTTCCCCCCCCCTATGCTGAAAGGGTCATCGCCAGTAAGTCCGGAAAAATCTATAGCTATGATTGGAATAATGGATTGAGCTGGAAGAAAAAACTCCTGGCACCTATTTCCTCCAGGGCTTATACCGCGGGATTTTATTGGGGAACCGGTGCTCAGGATTTATTTTTAGCCCAGAGCAGTACTGCTGATCAAAGTCCTTTGGCCAAAGCAAAATCCACCCTGGATTCCGTGACCTTTCTAGATGGGATCGATTCTGTTATGACCGACACGGTCTCTACCAACGGAGTGAATGTCTACGATTCTGCCCTGGTAAGGTTTATGGCCGATCAGACCTTTCTACTTTTAGCCACAGATAAGGGGCCCCGGGGCGCCTCTACCATAAACTTGGAGTACAGTCCCAATTTATCAGGTCTCCAGAATGGATTTAGCGACACCACCCCTGGGGGTGTACTCACTCCGGGAACTTCCCGGCAGCTCACCACCACTATTCCAGTGAGAAATCAATACGGGTCTATCGGTAAGTTTGCTCTCATCGGAGGCCAGGGACTTTTTCTTTTTAACGCTGCCTATGCCCTTTGCGATACTGTGCCCGCCACTCCCTCTTGGACTACCAAAGCCACCTTTAGCGAAGTTCATCAGACTGCGGATATCGGCACCTTAAGGCCTGAGATTAACCTCAGTCTGCCGGGGGTTATTGTGACGAGTATGGTTCAATTTCCACCCTTGACCTCCAGTTATTCCTTTATTGTGGCCGTGCGGGAGGGGGTTTTTTCCACTCCTAAGCTTTATGAAGTGATGTATAACGCCTCCGGGGGTACAGGTCCCCGTTTTATTTTCCCCCTCCCTGATCCGGGGTTTGCCATCAATGACCTCTTGTTTGTAAATATAGACCGGGGCTGGGTCCTTTTGGCTGCCACGGACACGGGGATCAAACTCAATAAAGCATGGTCAAGTACTGTCAGTCCTTGGGTGGATTACCTTCCGGATATGCTCGGGGGATTCAAAGTGAACAAACTGGTGGATTACGATGGTAAACTGGGGATCCTTTCTGAAGATAACGGCTTAATGTACGGCCCCTATCCCCAATAAGGAGGGAAACCATGAAGTTTATTTTGTTTTTTCTTGTCGGGGGATGGTTCTTGGGATCCGGGGTCTCAGCACAAGACCCCCCCGCCTTCTTTGATCTCTTGAAACCCTCCTTTATCAAGATGGGAATTCTCCCCAACCTCGACGGTATGCTGGATGGAAACTTGGACCTGAGTTTTCGATGGAACAGCCTGCTCACCACTTCGGCGGAAGCTAACTTTTCCGGATCCAGTGAGGATTCCACGGCCAATTCTGATAATGTGGCCATGAGCGCAAAAACCTATAGTAAAAATTACGGGGGCGATCTCCGAGCGCTGGAACTCACACTCCCTTGGGAGATGGGTGAAGGTTCCGGCCTCGGTTTAAGTGCCGCCTTAGCCTGCGGTTACACAGGGTTGAATCAAAGCACCTCTGGGTATAAAACCGCTCAAGGTGAGACCATTTTTTTCAATCAAACAAAAATGGTTCATAAAATTATGCCGACTATGGAGCTGGGACTCACGGGAGTTTTTAACAAGGCTATTTCTCTTGAGGCCAATGGAGCTTTTCTTCCTTACGTTCTCATGTTGGAAAACGGAAGCAAGCTCTATTCCACCTACGACCAGGAAATCCCCTACATTTTAAGTAACCGATGCATGGGGTGGACGGCCAAACTCAGGGTTGCCACCCTGGAATTTCCCCTGGGGGATATTTCATTAAAAGGAGCCTTGGTGGGTCTTTTTGGTAATAATAAAACCAGGCAGGATGTGGTCACCGGCAATTATAAAACCACGATTGAAACTTATTCCCTTTATAGATCCTTGGATGTGGACCTGATGGTGGAATATAACCTGGGTTTCATGAAAAAGATCCTTTCTCTATCCCCAGCCGTGGCCATGGGATATTCCATATTACAAGAATCCTTCGACAATCAAAACATAAGTCCTGTTACAGGTTGGAAGTTTGGTTTAACTGTGAGTTCCAAGTAAAAGACCAGCGATGTGGCCCGTGGGAGTTTCTACCCCTTCTCAGGCCAAGGGGTAGAGATCAAGGGAGGAGCTACCAAAACATTTCCTTTTGAGTCACTCCTTATGGGTCAATATTTCCCACTAGTTTCAAAATGATACACTTGAAAACCATTTTTTTTACCTTGTTTCAAAATGACTCAAGTGATTCCCTTGAACAATTAGCTTCTAGCAGTAAAGAAAGAATATTAGGGATTCCAATTTATTTAAATCATTGTAGTATAAGTATTTGCAATTTTTAGCACGTCTTTTGCAATTCTATATACGAAAGCGAAACCTTCCGTGGGAAGGCAAATATTAAATAATTTGGAACCCTCGGCCAAAAAGGCCGCTGAGATTCCAGGAGGATTATATGAACTACTTATCTACTGTTTCTAACGGGTCCCTGAATAGCCTGCTTCGGGATTTCGATACCCTGACGAACCGGGTGTTTGGGGATAGGGATCAGTCTTCGGGCCTACCCCGGGTGGATGTGATCGAGACGGAAAAGGAGTATCAATTGGAAGCTGATCTTCCCGGGTATTCGGAAAAAGACGTTCAGGTTCAGGTGAAGGATGGACTTCTGACCATTTCCAGTCAGAAATATGAGGAGAAAGAGGGAAAAGTGGAGACTCTCTATCTCATCAAGGAACGGTGGAATTCCGGGTTTGAAAGGAGTTTTAAGCTCCCTAAAGACGCGGATCAGGACAACATCACCGCCGTTTTCAAGAACGGTATTTTGACCCTAACTATCGGGCGAAGACCTGAGACCCAACCCAAACAGATTACCATACGGAGTGAATAAAATAAAAAAGGTCTGGCTGAACAGGGGGAATAATCCCCTTCGGCCAGCCCTTTTCTGCCTTGACTGGGAACCCCGAAGTTTCTATTTTGACAGGATATGAACTTAGAACTCCACCATCCTTTTCTTCGGATCCTCTTCAAAATCCTTATCGTCCTCTTCGTGAGTTCTTGTGCTACCCTCAATCCCAAAACTATTCCCCTGGAGAGCACTTTTTTGAATCCCCAGGGACCCCAGGGCTCCTTGGTGAAGGCCATTCCCCTGTTTGTGAAACCCTCGGGGGAATGGGGGAGCCTGATGTATTGGGCATCCCCTTCTTTTCTGTCGGCCCGGTTTAATCCAAAGATCCTATTGGATGCCGGTTATGACCAGTGGAGAACCCGACGCAGGGAGGGCTTAGAGGACGTCCAGGGTATCAAAGTCGTATTTAAAACCTACCTAGTCCCCGGAGGTATACCCGACCTCCAATCTGGTCTTCTCCTTTTACCCGCAGCGGATAGGACAGGAGTAAAAAAATTAACCTGGGTCATCTGGACCAAGGGTACTGACTTGGAACGGAAAAACGCACCTTCTAACTTCGCCGGATCGGAGACCACCTTCGCCGCATTACTAGCCAGTCTGGGGTATGCGGTCTGGATGCCGGATTACGTGGGATTTGGTGAAAGCGAGGGGGTTCAAACCTACTGCGTCCCGGACTCCCAAGCCTTGTCCGCCTGCGACGGGTTAATTGCCGCTCGCCAGGTTTTGTCCGGCCTTCAGGCTTACTATCAAGAAAGTGGTCGATTATCCATAACTGGATACTCTCAAGGGGGACAGGCTGCCATGGCCAGCGCGAAGTATCTCAGTGAAAATTCCCAACTTTTTCCGGGACTTTCTTTGAATACGGTCTACTCCCTTTCCGCTCCCTTGGATTTGATGATCGGCGCCGGACCTGAAGCCCCCACTCAATCCATTCTCTCCCGACCAGAGTACACTTATTATCTGGTACTGGGATGGTCGAGGGCGTATCCACAAATTAAGCCCGCGGAACTCTTAAAATCAGAGGTTTTGAAAAAAGTAGGCCCCCTTTTTGACGGAACCAGGGATAATGAAGTACTTAGAAATGCCCTAGCCCAAGCGGTGGGAAAATCCTCGGATCAGATTACCTATGAGGATATATTTACACCGGAATACTTGGAAGGGATAAAAATCGCCCCAGAATCTATTCCCTATTATACCCAGCAGAAGGCATCCCGCTTAGACCGGTGGGTTCCGGGAAATGGGACGAAAATCGTTTTAGCCGCCAGTTTAAAGGATGTGGTGGTCAATTCACAAAACTCCCTCAACGCCCGGGATTACATTTTGTCCACCAATCCCGCCGCACAAGTATCATTTCAGGAGCTTTTTTCCGAAACCCATGCCAGTGCCGGAGGGGAAGCCCTGTTGTATTCCATTATCAAAATCGATCAAGAGGAGCAAAGTTATGAAAGCCATGATTATCCGTGAATTTGGCGGGCCTGAAAAGTTTGAAATGGCCGAAATGCCCAAACCCGTTCCGGGACCGAACCAGGTTTTGGTGAAAGTTATAGCCGCCAGTGTGAATCCTGTGGACTATAAAATCCGTACCTACCCGAGTAATTGGGCCGGGGTTCCGGTTCCTGCCATCCTGGGCTATGACGCTGCAGGGGTCGTGAAAGAGGTCGGGTCCCAGGTGACCCACCTTAAACCCGGGGACGAGGTTTTTTACTGTGCAAAAATTTTTGGACGCCAGGGAACTTACGCTCCCTATCACGTGGAAGATGGGGACATTGTGGTTAAAAAACCAACAAACCTGAGCTTTGACCAGGCGGCGTGTCTCCCTTTGGCGGGAATGACTGCTTATGACACAATTGTGAGCTTTTTTCAGACCAAACCGGGGGATACGGTGCTCATCCATGCGGGTGCAGGGGGTGTGGGTTCCCTGGCGGTTCAATTGGCGAAAGCTGCCGGGGCTCGGGTGATCGCCACGGGCAGGAAGGAAAATGAAATGCTGATCCGCAGCCTCGGTGCGGACGAGGTGGTGGATTATAAAAACCTCAGGTTTGAAGATGAAGTGAACCAGCTAACCCAGGGAAAAGGGGTGGATGCGGCCTACGATTCCGTGGGGGGTGACACAGTCGTCC
>CAZUXL010000023.1:24891-33665 GCA_964624355.1 uncultured Spirochaetales bacterium | reverse complement strand
ACGAGGGACTTCCGGGTCAGAACCCAGGCTTGGCTCAAAATACCAGGCTTAGGGGAATTTGAATCCATAAAAACTCCTGGAATCTTTGTAGCTCAGTGCCGGTTTATGGTCAATGAGTATCTAGTACACGACCTAAGCCTATGGTACCATTAACCCATGAGCAAACGATCCAGTGAGATGAAAATTTTCGGCGGCAGCACAAGTAAACCCTTCGCAAAACGAATCTGCGAATCCTTGGGCGAAACCCTGGGACAGTCGGAAGTTTTGAAGTTTTCCGATGGAAATATCTTTGTCCGTTGTCTGGAATCGGTGCGGGGTAAGGATATTTATCTGGTTCAAAGTATTGGCCTGGTTCCCAACGATGAGTTTGTGGAAATACTTTTCTGGATGGATGCGCTTAAAAGGGCCAGTGCTCACTCGGTCACCGCCATCATCCCCTATTTTGGATATGCCAAAGGGGATAAAAAGGACGAACCCCGGGTTTCCATCCGTGCCCGGGTGTGTGCGGATTCCATAGAACTCGCCGGTGCGGATCGGGTGGTTTTTATGGACCTCCATAGCCCCCAAATACAGGGATTTTTTAAAAAACCCGTGGATCACCTTTTTGCCCAACCCCTGCTCACAGATTATATCCGCAGGTTGAATCTGAAGAACCCTGTGGTGGTCAGCCCCGACACAGGGTTTATGAAACCCACTCGGAAATTTGCCGAAGCCTTGGAATATCCCATGGCCGTGGGGGACAAAGTCCGCCGGGGGCATGATGAAAATGCCAAGGTTTTAGAAATTATAGGTGATGTGGAAGGAAAGGATGCCATTATCGTGGATGACTTTACCATCTCCGGAGGAACATTGGCGGATGTGGCCCGGGGACTTAAAGACCGGGGTGCCAATCGGGTGGTCGCCGCCTTGAGTCACAATCTCCTCCAGCCTAAGGGTGTGGAACGATTGATGGAGAGTGCCATCGAAGAGCTAATTGTCACCGATACAATTGAAAATCCCCACAGCATCGACTGTCCCAAGGTTAAAATAGTGAGTGCGGCCCCGCTTTTTGCCCAAGCAATTCACAGGATTCATTTCCGGGAAAGTCTGGAGCCCCTTTTTACCCCTTCATAACAGACAAACTCACTTTCTAACGATGTCCACCGTGGCACGCACCTGTCCCTCTTCCTTTCCCATATCCACAACCACGTGCCAAGACCCGCTAAAGGGGACTTCAAATTCCTGGGCAGAAACGTCTGTCCATCCCCCGAAGCCGGTAAATTTTCTCCCCAAACGGTAATAATCGAAGCTGAGAGTATCCAACATGCGGACAAAACAGGGACCGGTTACTTTCACTCGTACCAGATCCCCTTTGTTAACAACAATTTTGTAATGAAGAAAATTCATACCTTGATACTACGCAAGGTCTTCCAAATCCGCAAGGGTAAATCTTCGGGATTTCATAGGGAGGAGGAGCCGATGCTTTTGCGACCAGGCCACCATGTGAAAAAATATTTTAGCCGGAAGCAAAAAGGGAAAATGTCTGGTCACAGCCCCGTAAATTTTGGGGTGATACCTGGGGAATTCTAGTCGGCTTAAAATCAGGTCCAACTCCAAGGGGGACTTTTCCTTTACACTCCGGGAAAGCAGGGGCTGCCGCCATTCTTCTAAAAGACCAGTGGTAAAATTTTTATATGGCGTTAAATCCAGGGTTTGAATCCTCTCCATGTGATCCCAATATTTAATGACGGTTTTTTCAGTAAGTTGCCGAGGGTGGTAAACCTGGAACCTATCCACATTTAAAGCCAAGGCTGCACATTCCAGAAAAATATGGGCAGGATTTTTATGAAGCCGTGATTCCTGAGGAAGGGTGGCTCGTAAAATATCCAAAGGATTTCCCTGGGGATGATTTTGGGGGAGAAGGTACTTCACCTCTTCCAAGAACTCAGGTTTGGCCAAAATCTTGTTCCAATGACTAAAAAATCCCGGATCTCTGCGAAGAAAGTAGCTGTTTCCCGTCAACCGGCCAAAAATTTTCATGGTATCCAGATACCCTAGGAGTTTAAATCTCTGGATAAATTCCGGTCTAAAATCCAACACATGGCCAAATTCCAGGGAATTTTTAATATAGATGGTTTCAGTTCCCTGGGGATTTACCCCTCGGTAATGGCCTATCCCCGAAACATCCACCAAAATCAGTCGACGGTAACCCCTTTTTCTTGCGGTTTCAAAGGGCAGATTATCATAAAGCCCCCCATCCAAAAAACTCTCGCCTTTTATCCGGGTGCCTTTAAACCCGGGAAAAGTAGCGGATGCCATGAGGTAATCCGCCAATTCTTCCGTGGTATGTTCGTTGGCAAAAACCTCAGTGGGTCCTAATCGGCTGGTATTAAATGAAACAATCCCTAAATCCATTTTGGATTTGGCCAATTTTTCCGGATTAATTTGGGCTTCGACTAGGTTCCTCAAGGGTTTGTTGTCCAATTTTCCCGTTTCAAAGAGCACTTTTCCTAACACAGAAAAGGTGTTGATCACGGGAGAATTCCCCAGATCGGGCGATTTAAAATCCGAAGGAATATGTAAAATTTTATCCAGGGTCAGATTGTCCCAGACCTCTTCAGCCTTTTCAAAATCGTTTTGAGCTACCCAAACTCCGTTCAAAGCCCCGATACTGGTGCCCACCACCGCTTCAATCGGAACATGGAGTTCCCGAAGAGCCTTCCAGACCCCGATTTCGTAGCACCCTTTGGTCCCTCCCCCTCCGAGGACGAGACAGTATTTTTTTCGGAACTCCGGAAGATTTTCAAACATCAGGGAACCTCCAGGTAAACAATGTTTCCCGATGCCGGGGAGGCCGCCCCCTCGACCAATGAAACCACTTCAATCTCAACCCGCCGACCTTTCACACCAGAAATCTTCCCCGTGGCTAAAACAGCTCCCGTTCTTCCCGGGGTTCTCAGTTGTATCTGTTGGCCTTCGGCCACCGCAGCGGAAGTGAGGGCTTCCACGACACCACGGCCGGCGGAAAAACTCACCAGTGTCCCGTATAAGTTAAACTTCGAAGTTTTCAAAACTGACTCGACTATTCCTTTTTTGCTCAATTCCTGGATGGATTCCACCACCTTCCGAAACTGGGGATCCTGCCGACTCAACTCTTCCAGGGATTTCTGATCCACACTGGCTGTGGAACTGTTCCCACCCAAATATCGGGTAGCAGTCAAAACCTCACCAAAAGCCTGTTCTCTTATGGGAAGGGGATCCACCGGAGGTATCAAAGCCTTTTGAGCGCTCAAGAGGGCGCTTAACACCTCGGGGAATCCAGGGAAATACCCTAAAGCTTCTCCCGTCTGAAGGGCTTGGGCCAAGCCGACCTGGGCTTCTTGTAAAGCTTGCTCCGATGGTGCCGCCTTTAAAGCCAGGATCGAGGGTCGAACATTTAAGTAAGCATTGGTGAATTCTTGAATCTGAGCCCCTCTGAGGTTCTCTGCGGAAAATTTTTCCTTTAACAGGCTGAGTTCCGATTCCAAAGTTTTATTTGAGGCTGATAAGAGGTTGATCGTTTCTTTAAGCGAAGCAGCTTCCAGAGCTGCAGCCTCCAAGGCTTTAGTATCGACAATGGTCACCGGTGGTAATACTTCCGTAGGTGTAGCAGCCAATTTGGCCGCGGCAGCCTCAGCAGCGGCTTCTGCTTCGGTCAATTTGTCCTTTAGCACTGTATTTTCATCGATTAAACCCTGATTCCGTTGAGATGCCTGGTCCAACTGGGCCTGTAGTTCCTGGATTTTGGACAGTTCTGCGGTGAGGATCTCCCGATTTTTAATCAGAGGTCCCGTTATTTCCCCCAAAGCCTTGTCTAAAGATTGGTCCACGGAAGTTTTTAAATTTTCCGGAGATAATCCTCGTAATAGTGATCGCAGCCCCTCTTCAGGCCCCAGGGATGATGCGGCAGCTATAACCTGCCGAGCTTTCACCTCCCTACTGCGCTCTTCCTGACCCAGGCGAATGTCCTCCATGGCCTTTGTTACGCCTTTGAGTTCGGGAAGTTCATTTAAAGCACGATTCAGACCTTGTACCCGGGCTTCTCCGGAAGCCCCAAGAGCTTCTTCAGAAAGCAGACGAAAATTTTCCAACCGGGGATCTGAAACCTTAATATCCTTTTTTTTCAGCTCTGTGAGGGCTGATCTCAAACTTCCCGTCAATAAGAGAGAACTTCGCGCCTGGCTTTTAATATTGTCCCCAGAGTCTTTCTCTGTGGTTTTCAAGAAGTCCTCCAGGGTATTAAGGCTGGTTTCCGCTCCAGGAAAATCCAAGGCACTTACCAAAGTTCTCACTTCAGACAACCCTGAATCCAAACGCCGGGTGTATAAATTCTGGGCTTCTTTTTCTTTATTCAATCTTTCCAACAGGTTGGCTTGATCGCTTAATTGGGATTTTAAGGCCGATTCCCTGTCAGATGCGGCTTTGCTCAAAGCCTGACGGGCGAGATCTTCCTCTTGCTGAGCTTTAGACAGCCGGGTTTGAAGTTCCGTCAATTCCCTGGTTCTGGCATCCAGCTCCGCCTGGGATTCCGCTCTTATTTTTGCCAAGGCAGAATTAAACTGGTCTGTTTTACTTTTTTCTAAAGACGCGAGTTGTTTGGTTATTTCCGCTTCTGAGACACCAGCAGTTTTTAATCGGGCTCTTTCAGCCTCCAAGTCCTTTTGTAGTTGAGCTTTCAGCGCATCCACCCGGGTATTGATTTGATTGTCAAAATTCGCCACCAGGTTGGATTTTTCCTCGTTGAGTTTTTCCATCTGGGATTGAATCGAATTGATTTCCTGATTCTTGGCTTCCAGTTCCTGTCGGGACTTCTGCATGAGTTTGGCCACGAGTTGGCCTTCTGTGGAAAAACTCTGGATAGTCGCCGCCCGCTGGGCCTCAATGCGGCCGTTGAAATACCATTGCCCCAAAAGAATGAGGCCCAAGGTCATGGTTGCCAGTACAGAATTGACCCCAGCCACAAAAAACACCCCTTTCTTCCTAGGCTGTCTGATGACTTCCGGTCCTTCCGGACGGTTCATGGAACTGGCGAGGATAGATTCAATCTCGTGGACGATTTCCATTTGTTCCTTGGGATCGTAGTTTCCCAGGTTTGGAAGATCGGTGGGGTGGTTTTTATCGGCCATAGACATCCTTCTACCCATAAGATCGGTTTTTATCCCCAAAGGCCTTACAGCTCTATAGTTAATTATAATCTCTGCCGAAGTAAAAAGAGATGACCATACGTCTAAAAATCATATTTATAGTATTACCGCTCCTGGTTTCCACCCTTCTCATCAGCGGAATAGCCTCTTCCCTTTCCGCAGAGGTGGGTATTACCAAGGTCGCCATCGATTTTCTCTCCTTTAAAGCCAACGAACTTTTTAAATATTCCGACAGCCAATGGGACGTTTTGGCCTCCAATGGTCTGGATACGAATCAGGAATTTATTTCCGTTGCCAAGGAATCAACCCTAAGTTACGCCCGAACTCTGGTAAAAAGTCCCACCGAATTGATCCTTGCTCTGGATTCCCAAGGGAATTTAGCCATGAATACCAGTGAAAAACCCTTAACGCAGGAAGATTTATCCGATCTAAGAGCCCATCAATCAACCAAAGCGGTGGGTTGGCAATCCTTTAAGTTAGGACCCGAAGACCGGGTAGCCCAGACCTTCTTTTTTGAACCCTTTCAATGGTACCTGGTGGTATCGGAAGCGAGGGAAACTTTTTTCGCCGGTGTACAGGAAATCATTTATCAAAACTACATAATTCTGGGCCTCTCCATCCTGGCAGCTCTTGTGCTCCTGTTATGGTTCGCCACTTTTTTAACCAGGCCTGTGCGGAATATGGTCCAAGCCATGAATGTCATCATCCGGGACAACAATTTGGCCCATCGGGTGGATGTGGAATACAAGGACGAGATCGGGGAAATGGCACAGACTTTCAACCTCATGGTTTCCGATTTGGAAAATGCCACCACCCAGATCAAAAATTTCGCCCTCCAGTCCGTCTTGGCCCAGAAACGGGAACAAAAAATTCGAAATATTTTCCAGATGTACGTCCCCGCTCACGTGCTGGACGAGGTCATGGGAAATATCGGCGCCCATCTAACCGAAAAAAATACGGAATTGGCCATTCTTTTCTCCGATATCCGGGGCTTCACCACCCTTTCTGAAACCATGGCTCCCGATGAGTTGGTGAAAAATCTGAATAAATATTTCTCCGTCATGGTGGATATCATCATGAATAAGCAAGGGGTTGTGGATAAGTTCATCGGTGATGCGATCATGGCCTTTTTCGGAGCCCCGGTTCAGGGAGCCAACGATGCCTTGGCGTCCGTGAGTGTAGCTTTGGATATGCTGGAAGCCTTGGATGTTTTTAACGAAGAACAGAAAAAAAGCAATAAAGTGCAATTTCAGATCGGGGTGGGAATCAACTATGGATTAGTCACCGTGGGAAATATTGGCTCCGAACAGAAAAAAATAAATTATACCGTCATTGGGGACATGGTAAATCTGGCCAGCCGCTTGGAAGGTTTATGTAAACAGTATCACCAGAAAATCGTGGTCTCCGAATCGGTTTATCAGCGTGTGGGTCACTATGTGTACTGCCGGATGCTCGATAGGGTTATCGCCAAGGGTAAAACCACAGGGGAAACCATTTATACCCTCAAAGCACGATTAACCGAGACGGAAAAGCAGGCATGGGCTACCTATCACACCGGTCTAACCCACTATTATAAAAAAGAATTCTCCAAGGCCAAATCCCTTTTCACCCAAGTGTTGGCCTTGCTTCCAGGGGATTTTCTTGCTCAGGAATTCTTGGATCGATGTAATTTGTATATATCTTCCCCTCCTCCACCCGGTTGGACCGGAGTGGAAGAAAAGCACGATAAATAAACCTCAATTCTGAAGAAACATAAATCTGGTGGACAAAAAGTAGAGAATACCCGAGGAAATCATACAGGCATAACTGGCGGCTTGATAAGTCTCAAAATTTTGACGGTAAGTGGTGGATTCGGGGGAATTCACTGTGGTTCGGGCATAATCAGAAAAAGCTAAATTACTCATCTGAAAAAACACTGCTCCCGCACCCAAGCTCGCCGAGGCGATCACCGCTAAAGTTCCCGCAGCCCCATTCATCAAACCCCTGGTCATCTCCAAATCCCGGCGTTTTGTTTCCCGGAGCCAATCCTGGGATAGGAGGGTCTGGGAGTTCTCTGAAAAGATCTGGGTTTCCCGGGTTTTTTTAGCGGCAAAAATGATCAGGGTCAAATCCGAGGCCAACTCCGGCTCTTCGTTCAATATGGCTTGTTGACGGGTATTTTCCAAATCCATCAGCTCTTCAGGGGTAAAAAAATGTTCCTCCAAAAGCCAAGACTGGGCCAGTTGGAGTTTTTCCCTTCGGGTTAAATCCGGATTATCCTGAGCATTAAGAGTTATGACGGTGGATAATAATAGAAGGGTCAACCATGGATTTTTCACTTTTTTTCTCCTAATCTGCCTTGAATATCTTCCCTGGCAGCTTGAACATCCTCCACAGAGATCAAAGGATCCAAGTAAACAATCTTCGATAAATGAAAAAGGGCTTTCTCAAAATCCCCTTGGGCTGCGGACAAATCAGACAAGGCTTTCTGAGTACGATCCCATATGGAGGACAGGGGATACTCTTGAATGATGAGCCGGTATTCGCTCTCTGCCTGGGCTAAACGGCCAAAAGTTGTGTGAATCCTTCCCAAACGGAAGAGGGCCTCCGGAACCAACGCAGAATCGGGGTAATATTCCAGGAGTGTTTGAAACCAGGTTATAGCCTGGTCAAAATTCCCTTCTCCCAGGGACTTTTCACCGAAATTCATAAGACTATTCGCAGAAGCCGGGGCAAATTTAGCTGGGGCTGCGATGGTCTTTAAAGTCTTTTCAAAGTCTGAGCGTAGGAGGCTCAAGGAAATGAACCAGCCCAAATCCCCCAGAAACAGGGAGTAAATCCCTATAGTCGGGGGTGAAAGGGGCATATTAGGACTCCAAGGATTATTTAAGTCGTAATAAGTCGCCGCTCCAGCTCCCAAGGTCGCCAACCCCAGGCCTAGAGCCGAAATAATCCACCGGTTTTCATCGGGAAAAATGGGAGAAAGCCTGGTTTTTCCATCCACCCGGATCAGGTTGTAATTCCCATGGGGTAAAAGGAATAAAGTGGATTCTGCGGACTCCAACCTTCCGTTTATGGTGATACTGGCATCTCCAGGAAAGGAGGCGGTGGTAAAATTTTGTTCCAAAACAGCTTTCAGAACTAATACCTCCCCGGATTTTAAAACCATCTTTTTTTGAACCGACTGATAACCCTCTTTCCAGATATCAAACACATACTCCCCCGGGGCTAAATTTGTTAGAAAAGCCGGGGAGGTTTCCTGGAGAAAGTCATTATTGATCATCACAAAAGCACCGGAAGGGTCGGTTTCCAGGAAAATTGACCCGGGTGGTTTTACTTCCTGGCTAAACACTTGAGAAGTTCCCAGGAGTAGCATAAACAAGAGCCCAGCTTTTAGCGTATTTTTTTTAATCAACCACATATATCTCCCGTCCTGCAAAGGCTTTGTTTCTGATGGCGAAAATAAGAACACAAGTTGATCCCCCCGGGGAAACCACTAACTTCTGAAAGTCTTCCGTTTGACCCCTGAGGGTAAGAGGAAGATTTTTAGTGAAATCGTAAGGAATCTGATTGGAGTTGAAACTCAAGGGGGCAGATGTTCCGTTAGCGGTATTAACGATCCTCACTAAAATA
>CAZUXL010000023.1:17938-24881 GCA_964624355.1 uncultured Spirochaetales bacterium | reverse complement strand
GAACCCACTAACTTCTGAAAGTCTTCCGTTTGACCCCTGAGGGTAAGGGTTGTATTGGGTGTATAGGGAAGCTGATTGGAGTTAAAACTCAAGGGGGCAGATGTTCCGTTAGCGGTATTAACGATCCTCACTAAAATATCCGATTGCGGTGCCTGGGCTGCCGCCCCCTCCAGGGATAAGTCCCACTGTGCTTGCACGTACACATAACCTGGATTTGACCGACGTAAGGGATTTGTGCTATCAAAGGCCTGACTCTGGGAATTGAGCACCCAGTCCACCGTGACGGAATACCGATAGTCAAATATATCCGAAACCGGGATTTCATTGGGATCGGAAACAAAATCAGCCAAAGCCTTAATTTTTATTTGATGAAATCCCCCACTCCAATCCGTGAGGAGATTTAAACCCACCCCGGCGGACCACTCAGGAGAAGACAAGGCTACAGGGTCTGGAGGATCCACAGGTGGAATTGTTGCACTCGTTCCCGTGGCACTGGTATAGTAGTATTTAAAAGGGTTATCAAGCCACTGGGGGAGCACATAGGGGTGATCTAACAAAACACCGAGATATCCCGTGTCTTCTTGGGTAAAGAGGGAAAATTTTGGTATGGCAATGGTGGTCACCTTGGGAATGATGGTGATGTAATACTCCTGTCCACTCCCCAGTCGTTCCGTTATTATCCCCCCCCTATCTACCACCAAGGAGGTATGCATTACATAAATACCAGGTGCGAGATCGTAGCGGAATCGGAACGTACTTTTATTGCCCCCCGTAACGGGAATAAAAGTTTCTGAACTTCCGACTAAATATTTTTGTTGGTCGATTTGGGAAATTTGGTAGAGTTTCACTAAGCCCTGAAGGAAATCCCCCCCTAAAAGGGAATAGGAGATGGAAGGATTCACCGTGTCATAGTAGGTTGGAATATAGAGATCCAGACTTTCTGGCCCAGAGTAAGTTGAGCAGGAAATCAAAACCGCCATAAATCCCAGGGGAAAAAGATACTTCATGAGAAACTCCTGAAGAAAGTATACTCCAACTACGGTTATTCACCAGGGTTGGAGGTTATACTTTACGGTCTTCCAGGTACCAATTCATATTTCCCAGTAAGTTCAAACACATTCACAAGACCGGGGGTGATGTATACTTTTCTATCCCGGGTGACAAACACCGCCTCGACTCCCGGTTGTGAAAGAACCAAATCCCACCCCTTTTTAAGCCCCAGCACAAAAACAGCGGTGGAAAGCGCATCGGCTTCTATAGAAGGATTATGAACAATGGTAACACCTGCTAAATCATTTTCCTCCGGATAGCCTGTTTTCGCATTTAAAATATGATGGTATTTTTTTCCATTTTCCTCAAAAAATCGTTCATAAATGCCAGAAGTTACTAAAGACTTGTCCTTAACCGGAATGATGCCTAAAAAAGCCCCCCGGGGTTGGAGAGGGTCCTGCACTCCCACTTTCCAAGGACTGCCATCTTGTTTACTTCCCACCAGGAAAATATTCCCCCCCAAATCAATGATGCCGGATTTCAAGCCTTCGGCTAAAAACAATTTTTTGAGTTTATCTGCGGCGTAGCCCTTGGCGATGGCACCCAGGTCTAAAATCATCCCTTCCTTGGGAAGATAAAATCCATCTGCCCGGTCTTCCACCAAATTCCAATCCACCAACGGGAAGTCCCGTTCTAAATCCGCTTGGGCTGGCACTTTGGGATGATCCGTAGCCACACCCCAAAGTTTCACGAAAGGCCCCACAGTGGGATCCAAGGCTCCACCGGAAAGTTTGGCGTATTTCAAGGCTGTCCTGAGAACAAAAGTGCTGTCCGGTGGCAACAGGAAGGAAGATTTTCCCGAGGTGCTGTTGAGTTTCATAATTTCACTGGGAACCGGTCTGTCCCAAATAGTCATTTCCGCTTCCAGTTTATTGAGGAGAGTCAGGGCTTTTTCCAAAATTTCTGGGCGGGGCTGGGGAGCGTAATAAGCCAACATCAAACTGGTTCCCATGGCCTCCCCGTAGGACTTTTGCAAAGTCTCTTTGGCGGAACAACCGGAAGCACCTAGGAGAAAAACAAATAAAAGCGGTAAAATACTAGAGTTTCGACGTAAATTCATCATGGAAACCATTCTAATCAGAGGAAAGAAAGGGGGCAAGGGACTCTCTTGACTCCCCTCTTCCAAAACCTCTACCTTGTCAAAGTATCAAACCCCATCCTAACCATGAACTTTTGGAGTACTTTATGAAAAAATACCTTTGGGGACTAATTAGTCTCCCTGTGGCCGCGGCCCTCGTCTACCTGGATCAGATTACCAAAATCTGGGCTGTCTCCGAGTTGGAGGGGAAGGGAACCATTCAAGTTCTGGGGGATTTTTTCATCTACCACTTTGCACGAAACCGAGGGGCCTTCCTCAGTTTAGGAAATAATCTTCCTGATTTTGTTTGGTATTTTGGAATGGTCATCCTCCCTGTGGCAGCCCTCCTGGGTTTTACAATTTATGTGGTGATGAAACACCCCGAAAACCTAAAACTATGGGTCCTTTGGATTTTGGTCACCGCAGGGGGTGCGGGAAATCTTGTGGACCGTATCCTCTCCGGGGCGGTGGTGGATTTTATGAACCTCGGAATCGGCCCCATCAGATCCGGAATCTTCAACGTGGCCGATCTCTACATCGTTTTTGCGGTGATCTTCGTCCTTTTCTGGAGCCCCTTTAAGAAGACTCCCAAAAAATAGATCACCGAGGCTTTTCCAAAACGCAGCGCAGCTGGAATCCTCCGCAGTGGTTTTGCAAAGGCCTCCACTATCCGGTGATGTTGACTCCAAGGAGCCAACCCAATCCAAAAGTGATTCCTGCTGCAGCCCATCCCACTAAAACTTGACGAATTGAGGTAAATAACCAGTGTTTTCCTGTGATCAGAGCACTGGCCATTCCCAAAATTACCAAGGCTGCGGTACTGGCAATGGCACTGGCCAGGATTCCTGCCGTTCCTTGGGCGAAAAAATAGGGAACAACGGGGAAAAGAGCTCCGAATGCAAAAAGGAAGAAACTGGTGATGGCGGCCTCGAAGGAGGATCCTCCCAATTCTTTGGGATCTATGCCCAGTTCTTCCCGGGCTAGGGTATCTAAAGCTCGAGCTTTGTCGGAAAGAATATGGTCAGCAGTCTTCTTTGCTGTTTCCGCATCCATTCCTTTGGCTTGATAAATGAGGGCAAGCTCCACCCGCTCTTCTTCAGGGGCATTCTCCAATTCTTCTGCTTCAATTTTTATTTGATTTTCGTAGAGTTCCCGGGAGCTCTGTACGGAGAGCCATTCCCCCAAGGCCATGGAAAGGGCCCCGGCCAAGAGTCCTGCCCCTCCTGTGATAAGGATTTCTCGTTGTCCCACCCCTGCGCCCGCCACACCCATGACCAGACAAAATACGGAGATCAAACCGTCATTGGCCCCTAAAACTCCAGCCCTCAAGGCGTTACCCCCGGTGCTGTGACGCCCTTCAAAACGGGCTAAATCCCCCCCCTCCATACCGGAGTTTCCTTTGGCCAACCAACTAAATATCCGGGCGTGGGACTGCTCCTCGCGGCTCAACTCCGGGATTTCACTTTCCGGTTGGCCTGCGTAGGTATTAGCAGCATTTCTTTCGATTCCAGCTATCATGGGAACCACAGAGGCGGCGCCGAGAATTTTTACTAAATGTGTTAGGATTCTTGTTTTAAGTCCTGGTTTAAAGACCGGGATTTTATGTCCTGCGGCACTCAGGTGCTTTTCCCAAATGGCTGCATGCCGGGCTTCCACAGCGGCCAGCCGGTGGTAAACTTCCGCAAGTTTTGGATGCTCCTCTTTTTGAGCAATGGCGGTGTAAAGGAAAACCGCTTCGTTCTCTTCCTGCCAATTATTCAGGTATCTTTTAAAATTATCACTCTGTGTCATGGGAGAAGAGTACGATTGAAGTTAGGAATGGTCAATCCGCCAGGGTGAGTTCGATCCCAGGGAAAAGTTTTACCGCCACAGGTTTATCTAACCTGAAACCCACAGGGTTGGAAAATTTATCCCCTTCCAGATAGTAAATAATCAAGTCCAAAGTATCAGGATTCAGAATCCAATATTCTTTCACCCCAAATTGTTCATAGAGATTGCGCTTCTGAGTTTGATCTTTATAGGAGGTACTCGGAGATAAAATCTCCAGAATCCAATCAGGGGGGCCAAAGATACCTTCATCTCGACACTTTTCCGGATCACAGACGATCATCAAGTCCGGTTGAACCACATTTTCTGCGAGAAAAACGTCCATTGGGCTGATAAAAGGTTCGCAGGATTTACCTTTTAACCTAGACGCCAACTGTGTAGAAAGTTTTAGTAGCAGTCTTTGGTGTTTCAGACGGGGAGCGGGACTCATGGCAAAAGCCTCACCATGAATAAGTTCCCACCGTTCTCCCTCAGGCCAAGCTTTCCAGTCCTCCAAAGTAAAATTCTCATCAGGCTTCAAGGCATTGTTTCCAGTAGTATCCATAAATACCTCCCCCTTAATTCTAACCCTTTTTTCCCAAACCGAGGTAGTAAGTTTCCATGGATTCCCCTCTCACCGCTTTCGGCTTGAAATTTTTTACCTGGGTAAATCTTTCTTTTATGAGGTTTTCCAGATCTTTCTCATCTCCGCCCTGGAATATTTTAACCACTACGTTGCCCCCGGGGGCTAAAAGTTTCTCGCAAAGGAGTATCACCCTTTCACAGAGATTGTAGGAACGCCCCGTGTCCACTAAACGGTTTCCCGTGGTCAAAGGCGCCGCATCGGAGAGAATGGTGTCGAAGGGGGCGGACTCCATAAGCTTCGCTTCCAATTTCGGGTCATGGATATCCCCTTGGGAAAAGTAAAATTTCTCCGGGAGAGCACCCATATTCACTGGGTTCAAATCCACACCCCAGACCCCCACAGGCTTGAATTTCCTCAGGACGTATAGACTCCAGGACCCGGGACTGGAACCCACATCCAAAACCTTCTGGTTCGGTTTCAGTACTTTATACTTCTCTTGGAGTTCTTCCAATTTATAGACTGAACGGGCAGGATACCCTTCTTTTTGGGCTTTTAGGGAATAATGATCCAGTTTATCTCGTGCGTGTGCCAATCTCGTTCCTCTTAAATTAAAATAACCATGGCCACAGTATTGTTAAATTCTTCCTGTGAGTAAAGATCGCCTTGACTCCCGTTTAAAAAACCAGGACATTTGTGTCACCATGAAACCCGAACTGGAAAGGCGTTTAGCCGCCATCGAAATCGCCCTGGGCGAAGTTCTACCAAAAGTCGTGACCAGTGCCTGGACCGACACCGTGGCCGCCGGCCTACGAACTCCCTTGGATGAAAAATTTATCCATAAAATTAATGCCCCTAACCTGGAACTTCTGAACAGGGGGGGAAAGCGTTGGCGTCCTTTGGTTTTAGAATTGATCTATGAAATCTGTGGTGGAAAAGACTCCAATATCCGGGAATTGAGTGCCTTAGTCGAACTTCCCCACAACGGTAGTCTCATCGTAGATGACATTGAAGACAAGGCGGAAGAACGCCGGGGTGGTCCGGCTATCCATTTGATGTTTGGCACGGATTTATCCATCAACGCCGGCAATTTTTTGTACTTTCTGCCCACATATATCTTGGACCGGGACTCCTGGGATCCCCTGGTCAAAGCCAGAATACTGCACTACTACCTGCGAACCATGAGACGGCTGCATATCGGCCAAGGTTTGGATATCCAGTGGCACAATGACCATCATTTTCTCCCGGACACCAATTCTTACTTACAAATGTGCCGGTTTAAAACAGGAGCCCTCTCCGGTCTTTCTGCGGAAGTGGGCGCCGCCGCTGCAGGGGCTGACAAAGCAACCTTGGAGATCCTGGGTGAAATCTGGGAAGACATCGGGGTGGGATTCCAAATCATGGATGATGTTCAAAACCTCACCACCGGTAATCCAGGTAAGCGTCGGGGGGATGATTTGATCGAGGGGAAAAAATCCCTTCCCGTGATCCTCCACTGTGGTATTTCCACAAACCAAAAGGACGAGCTCATGTCACGGTTTCAGGAAATAGGGACTCAGGGAAATAAAGTCACTGATGATTATCTGGCTGGAACAATTCAGCTCATGGAAATCTCAGGAGCCCTTAAAACCGCTGCAAAAAAGGCCGAGGAACTTCTGAATACAGCTTGGAACCGCATGGAAAATCATTGCCCCCCATCGGAAGCCAGAAATCTTCTGGAAGAAATGGTCCAAGGTTTTGTCAAAAGTTTGAAATAGGTATAATATTTCCCCATGAAGCTCTTAAAAAAACCCTTCCGCTACGAAGTTTTTCACATTACTTTTGTCCTCCTGGCCTTATTCCTAGTGGTCTTTATTCTCCCCAATTTTTTTCCGGGAACCCCTGGTATCCTGGCCATGACCACCCCGGGAGTGATGGCCGGTGAGTGGTGGCAGGTATTTACCTATATTTTTGTTCATCCTTCTGGGCAAATATTCAACCTTTTGGGGAATATGATGGTCTTTTTCTTTTTCGGTCTCGCCTTGGAAGATCAATGGGGAAGCTGGGAAACGGGGTTTTTCTACCTCATGATAACCCTGGCGGTTTCCGGGACCACGTTAGGTCTTTCCATTCTCACCGGGGAACCTGCCATCCTTTACGGAGCTAACGCTTTGAGCTACGGGGTGATGATGGCCTGGGCTGCCTATAATCCCAACCAACAAATATATCTCATGGGAATTATTGGCGTTAAGGCCAAATGGCTTCTTATGGGGTATATGGGACTTTTCACTGTTTTGGCTTTCTTCAATGGGGGATTTTACTCCCTGACGAATATTTTAGGGGCTCTCATCTCCGCCCTCTACTTGGGAATTCGCCATGGGGTGAATGTGATCAAAGCTTTTACCAGCCGGGACTAAGAACCGAAACAGGAAAATTATTTTGTACTT
>CAZUXL010000023.1:0-17928 GCA_964624355.1 uncultured Spirochaetales bacterium | reverse complement strand
GTCCATCGCCATGATTTCACTGACCTTACTTCTTCTATTACCTGTGGATATATCCCCACAGAATCAGATCACGGGGCAACTCTTAGCGGAGGTGTGGCAGGCCTTGGATCCCATCCCTCCGGATGGGGTGGAAAGAAATCCATTTTCCAAGGAAGATTTTATGAAAGACGGGTTCGAAGAAGCCCGGCGATGGTTCTCCGGGATGATATACGGTTACAAATTTTCCTACGAACCTTCAGATCTCAATCGGCAAGTGGAAGAGGTAATGGATCTTCTCCCTTTGGGGGAGATTCCCTGGGGGGATTCAGCCTTGAAATTTTTGGATAGCAGGGTCATGGAAAAGGAAGGTCGCATTTACCTGAGATTTACCTACGACCTCTCCCGTTCCCAGATCACCCAACTGGATTCCGGACGGCGGCAAACTTTGAAACCCGCCGGTGGCCGGGGGGGAGTTCAGGACAAATTTCTTTTATCTGATCGATGGGACGCTTTAAAAATGGGGCTGAAAGAGGGTATCCGGTCCTATCTCCGACCTCGGGAGTATAATAAACCCCGAAGGATCACCGGAGAGATCTTCCTCCGTCGCCCACCCTCCATTCTCAATTCCCAAGGTCAAATATTTGCGACCACGGACTTTTATCTCCATGTGCAAGAAATCAGGGAATATCTAATTCCCTAGAACGCCGGCAGTAAAAAGGCCAGGGGCAGAGAAACGCACACACCAAGAACGATACCTACCCCAATTTCAGGAATAGTATGCCCCACCATTTCCGAGAGAGGCTTGCTTTCTTCCCCGGGTAAAACCTTATCTTTCCACCGGTTGAGTAAAACTGCATGGGATTGTACTTCACCCCGAAGTCTCAAGGCATCAAATATAACGATGGCGGAAAATACAAAAGCCACAGCAAAAATATCCGAGGATAATCCACTATGAACTGCCGTGACCGTGGTAATGGCCGCAGCGAAGGCACTGTGGGATGAAGGAATGCCACCGGGAGTGACTAAAAACTTTAAATCCAGGCGTTTTTCTTTGAAAGAGTAGAAAAAAAATTTAAAAATCTGACAGGAAAACTGTACTGCCACAGCAATGAGTAGGGCCCAAGGTATGAATTTCATTCCATAGCTTTACCATGACAACCTTGAATAAACAAGGTGTCAAAAATAGAGAGTTCTTGTTTTTTCTAAAGAACGTCAGTATACTATGGAGATCAATAATAGACTATGGGGGACATTTTGGGATTTCTTTTCCTAAAATCTTCAAATAAAAAAGTAAAGCTATCTCTCTTCGGCCTAGGACAATCGGATCCAGAAGTGGTCATTAGCCCGGCAATCAAACGGCTAAACGGAGTCAAGCTGACTAAATACGATCGCCGAAGAAATATCGCAGAAGTTCAAATGGATCGCCGATCATCGGTCACCGGGGACGAGCTCGTCAAAACAATCCAATCCACGGGTATATCTGCTGAAGTTCTTAGTTTGAACTGAATTCCTTTTTAATATTCGCCGTTTCAAAAAAACTCACCACATCGTTCACCATCTCAATCACTTTCGGAAGGTAGGAATTGGTCTTACCCATATCCCCTGACCGGGCAGCATCTTCCATCTGTTGTAAAAGAGCACAGGCGTCCTCAGCCGCCACGTTTCTCAACGCACCTTTCAATTTATGAACTGAAAACTCCGATTCCTTCCAATCCCCGGAAGCGAGGGAGGTGTGGATGGACTGCATTTTCTCATCCAGGGACTCCAAAATCATCATCCAAAGATCTTTGTAAAGTTCAGGGTCGTCCCCGGTAATATTTCTGGCTTTTTCCCAATTGATAATCATGCACAAATGATATTACGCCTGGAAGAAATCGTCCAGCAGGTACCCCTTATAAATGATATAAATCTGTGTTAGGGTAATGGAAATTTTTTACCGGAGTGATATATGGATAAGGACTCTCTTATCAAAAATCTCCATCCTTTGGAGGTTCGTGTTCTCCTGAACTTCGTACCTGGTCAGGAACTTGATGTGGACACCCTGGTGGAAAAACTGGGGTATAAAATCGGCCAGGCTAACCAGGCTTTCTCTTGGCTCATCGGCAAGGAACTTCTTACTGAGAAATCCCGGACTACCCGGTTTTTTTATGAAATTACTGATTTTGGCCGGGATGCCCAAGCCCAGGGTACCGTGGAAGAAAAAATGATCAACCTGGTGGCTGAAAAAGGATCTTTGGCCATGACTGACTTGGCGAAAGCCCTGGGAGTGGAGCAAAAGGATATGGGAAGCGCCTTCGGCTCCCTGACGAAAGAAGGTGTTCTGGCCATGGATAGTGAGAAAAAAGTTTCTCCCAAGTCCGGACAACCCAGTCCTCGAATGACCCTTATTCGTTCACTCTTAGATAAAGGCGCTTCCAGAGGAATTTTGGATGAATCCAGCCTCACACCTGAACAAAAAGACGCCATATCCACCGTGGCGAAAAAGCGGGGAGCAGGAACGGAACCCTTTCGGTACGTGGAAAAAGAAATGGTGATCTTCACCCTTCTTCCTGCGGCTTCGGAAGCCACCGCTGCCCTCAAAGAAAAAGGCATCACCGGGGAAGAAGTGGGACTTTTAACTTCCTCCATGTTGTCCGATGGGAGCTGGAAGACCAAAACCTTCCGGTCCTTCAATGTAAACCAAGCCCCTGCTAGAACCTACATCGGCCGCCGGAACCCCTACCAGGAATTCATCATGTCCGTGAAGGACAAATTGGTTTCCCTGGGATTTGAAGAATTCGATGGCCCCCTGGTGGAGACCGAATTCTGGAACGGGGATGCGTTATTTATGCCCCAGTTCCACGCCGCTCGGGACATCCACGACGTTTATTATGTTAAAAATCCCACCCACGCCAAATCCATAGAGCAACCCTGGTTGGACAATGTGGCTGGAGCCCACACCAACGGTGGTGACACCGGAAGCCGGGGTTGGGGTTACAATTTTGACCGGGACTTCACCCGCCGGCTTATTCTGCGAAGCCAGGGCACTGTTCTGTCCGCCAAACAATTACCCAAGGCCAAAATCCCCGGAAAATACTTCGGTGTGGCCCGGTGTTTCCGGTACGATCAGGTGGATGCCACCCACGGGGCGGATTTCTACCAGACCGAAGGAATTGTTCTGGGAGAGGATGTGAACCTGAGGACCCTTCTGGGACTTTTAAAAATGTTTGCCATCGAAGTGGCCGGAGCCACGGAAGTGAAGTACGTTCCTGGATACTTCCCCTTCACCGAACCTTCCATTGAAATCCATATCAAACATCCCAAGTTGGGTTGGATGGAAATGGGGGGATCGGGAATATTCCGACCTGAAGTGACCAAAAGTATGGGCATCGACGTACCGGTTCTCGCCTGGGGCTTGGGAATAGACCGGATGGCCATGATGTCCCTGAATATCAACGACATCCGCGACTTATTCACCCCGGATATTGAAACTGTACGCCTTCGGAAAAGGAACTAGACCATGCCGAAAATTGAAGTAAATCAAAAACATTTGGAAAAATTCGCCGGCTTTTCCTTCCAGGGAAAAGTGGATATGGAAGAATGGCTCATGACCGTCAAAGGGGAAGTGGACGAGATTCTGGACAACGGGCAACTCAAGCTGGAGTTCAACGACACCAACAGACCGGACCTTTGGTCCACCGCCGGAGCAGGCCGCCAGCTACGGGTATACAACTCTAAAGACCTTCCCGTTTACAACTTTTTCTCCCGAAAAGGGGCGGAAAAGGATTCTGGTGGACGCACGGTACAGGTGGATAAGAATCTGCTCCCTACCCGGCCCTTCATCGCCGCCTTTGCCATCACAGGGAAAAAAATAGACGAAGAAACCCTGAAAGACCTCATTCAAACCCAGGAAAAACTCTGTTGGAACTATGGTCGGAAACGAAAGTCCATAGCAATGGGGGTCTACCGATCCGCCCTCATCCAGTATCCCGTGCAATATAAAGCCGTCGACCCCGACACAACCAAATTTCAACCCCTGGGTCTGGACCAGGTGCTTAGTCTCAGGGAAATGCTTAAATCTCATCCTAAAGGGGTAGAATTCGGTCCTATTGTGGAAAAAGATGCCCTTTTCCCCTTCCTGTCTGATGCCCGCGGAGAGGTCCTGTCATTCCCGCCGGTGATCAATTCCGCTAAAATAGGCGCTGTGGAGGCCGGGGATGGGGATCTTTTCATCGAACTCACCGGAACTGACCTGCCGAGTTTGACCCTCACAGCCTCCATTGTGGCCTGTGACCTGGCGGATGCAGGATTTACCATCCTCCCTGTCCGGGTGCAATATCCCTACGATACCCCTTACGGGAAGGAAATAACCTTTCCTTACTACTTTCAAACTCCGGGGTCCGCGGACCTTACTTCTGTGAATAAAATGCTGGGGGAGAATCTCACCGATGGGGAAGTTTTGGATTCCCTTAAAAAAATGGGGATCCAAGGTCACATTAAAGACAAAAAAGTTCACATTGAGATCCCCGAATACCGAAATGATTTTCTCCACGCCATGGATATTGTGGAGGACATCATGATCGGCCGGGGATTAAAGACCTTCGAGCCCGTATTTCCCTCGGATTCCACCGTGGGTCGGCTGACCACAGAGGAACTTTTTGGCCGCACCATCCGGGATCTGATGATCGGTCAGGGATTCCAGGAAATGATTTACAACTACCTGGGGAGCCGCCGGGACTACATCGACCGGATGAATATTCCTGCGGATACCCTCATTCAGATCATGAATCCCATGTCGGAAAACTTTGAGTACGTTCGAGGTTCCATTGCACCCGCCCTCTTGGAGTCTGAAGCGGTATCCGGCCATGCGCCCTACCCTCACCATATCTTTGAAGTGGGAAAGGTGGCCTTTATAGATGCCAGCGACAACTCAGGCACGGTCACTCGAAACTATCTGGGATTCCTTTCCGCCGACCGGGAAGAAAATTTCAACCAGATCAACGCCAGAATTGGCGCCCTTCTGTATTATGTGAACAAAGAATACACAATCCTGGAAAGTAAGGACCCCCGGTTCATTCCCGGACGGGCCGCAGATGTATTAGTAAAGGGTGCTAAGGTCGGTGTTTTCGGCGAGGTTCATCCCCAAGTTTTGGAAAATTGGTCCATCACCATGCCCAGCACATTGGCCGAGCTGGATCTAGACCTATTAATGAAATAAACCTAATTCACACTTAAATTAAGCGCCTTCTGGTTACCTTCAGATGGCGCTTTTTTTAAGGAGATAACCCATAAATGGGATCGTGAAAATTCCAAAAGTAAATCGAAAGAGGCTTTGAGCCACTGAGAGCCTTTAACATTTCCAACCGCCCGGCTAAGGGTGAGGTAAAAAATAATCCATCGGCACCGGTTTGATTTATTATGGATTCCAATTCCCACTTGAGGACCGGTGGAAATAATTTTCCCATTAAAAATAACTTCTGTGCCACCTCCACTTGAAAACCCACAGGATAAACCGATTCCCGTTTTAGCGCTGTTAGTAGCTCTCTATCAAATGTGGCTAAAACCACAGGAGCCTGAGGACCCAAGATATCGTCTACAGCCTGTAGGAATTTAGCTGTATCCTCCGAACCGGAACCTATATTTTTAATATCCAGGATCCATTGAATCTCGGGCCTTTCCTTACTGAGGAACGACAAGTCCATTAATGTAAGAATCCGGGTGCCTTTAAACCGAGGGTGGAACCAGGCGCCGAAGTCAAACTTCTGAAGCTCTTCCCAGGTGAGATCCCTAACCTTCACATTTGAACCGGTATACTTTTTTAGGGTATCATCGTGGACGAAGACGTACTGCCCATCCCGGGTCTTCTGCACATCCAACTCGATGCTCTGGTACACCTCGTTTTCCAGGGCTAAAAGTACAGCAGGAAGAGAGTTTTCCGGAGCTTGGGTCATGCTCCCCCGGTGTGCTGCCACGGTCCCCCAAGGTAGGCCCATTAGGTGATCTGCACTTTGCCGGATTAGAAAGGTCCCCATTCCCAAAGTAAAAGAAACTTGGCCAATATCATCGGATTTAAGGTTGATGCTCATCCCCCAGGGGTCGGATACTTGCAACCTTAGGCTAGCTTCCAGTCCCTGGTAAGTGAAAAATCCGGAGGAGGGAGCACTCAGACCACTCTGGGCGGAAACCCTAATACTTAAGGGTGATAAGGTAAAAGCCAGGTGGGATTCCACCATTTGACCGGAATAATTATAAAAAAAACCTCCGGAAAAACTGTCAAAGCGCCAACCCCAGCCGGCAAAAAGTCCTGGAGCCACAGACAAAAAACCCAGGTCCGACTGGTAACCCACGCCCAGGTAGGAAATAAAATTTCGTTCGGAATAATCATCAAAATACGCCAACTGCGAGGCCGAGCCCAGGGAAAAAACTACGGGATAGAAAAGGGGGAATCCCGTATAAAAGGCCAGTTGTGAGGGACTAAAACGAAGGGTATAGGGAAAATCCCCGGTAAAAAGTGAGTATCCGGGTTTTAGACTACCCCACGAACCAGGGTTGGCAGAAATCGAAATTTCCACATAGCTTTCAGGAAAAAGGATGGCCGCATCCTGAGCCCCGGAGCTTATGGACAGCCTAATTAAAAGGCACAGGGACCAGAAGA
Organism: uncultured Spirochaetales bacterium; assembly: GCA_964624355.1. Classification (GTDB taxonomy): domain Bacteria; phylum Spirochaetota; class Spirochaetia; order JABEVK01; family JABEVK01; genus CAZUXL01. The sequence continues at coordinate 11,315 of CAZUXL010000023.1, read as the reverse complement.
GTATTTTTGAGGTACCCGAGGCGGAATTCATAGTGATATTATTTTCCTTAGAAACAGTCTACCACAACCTAGTCCGATACACACAGGTATTGGGATTTGACCCTACTCCCCTCTTATTGTAAGTTTACTCATGGCTGATAAAGACACAAACGATTTCATACAGGCTCTCACCGGATCGCTCTCAGGGGAAACCTTCCATAAACTGACCCTGAGTAAACCGGGACCAAAAGCCGATGGGCTGGTCTCAGCCTCTGCCCGGCTGGTAGATTTGCGATCCCAGAGCTTTTTTTCCCTGACAATAAAAAAAGCACGCACGGAAGAAGTGACGAACTACCGAACCTCGGAAGTCGCCACGGCTCTCCGCCCCCTCCTTGGACCTGTATTCAAACAAGCCGACCTTTTTACTTCCGAAGGAAGTTGGCACCTGCTCTTTAGTAAAAAGGGGGAGGCAAAACTCCTCATGAAGTCGACAGTGGCCACAAAAGCCCCCCCCCGATCCCACGACAAGGAAAAGCTGAAAAGATTAGATTTATCCCTGAAACCTTGGCCTCGGGATCTGGGCCTCCTAAACATGAAGGATAAAATTCATCAAATTGAAAAGTTTTTGGAAATCGTCGAGGGAACCATGGAGTCCTGGGCTCCAGGGAAGTCCGGCGGTGCCGGCAAACTCCGGATTTTGGACCTGGGGGCGGGAAAAGGCTACCTGAGTTTTGCCCTCTACCAGTGGCTGACCTTGGTGAAGGGTTGGGAGGTGGAACTGGAGGCGGTGGAGATCCAGAAGCATTTGGTGGAACAGGGGAACTTAGCTGCTGCCGCCTCGGGATTTTCCGGGTTAAAATTTATCCACTTCCGGATCGACGAGATTTCCCCTAAACCCAGAGACATGGTCGTCGTTCTCCATGCCTGTGATACCGCCACCGACGATGCTCTAGCCCTGGGAATACGGTCGGGAGCCCGGCTCATCTTCGCCGCCCCCTGTTGCCATCAGGAACTTCGCACGCAAATTTCTAAAAAAGGGGGGCTCGAGGGAGTATTAAAATTCGGAATCCTCCTGGAACGGCAAGCAGAGATCCTCTCCGACGGATTAAGAGCCTTGGTATTGGAAAGTATGGGATACAAAACCAAAGTCATGGAATTCGTTCCCGCCGAACATTCGGGAAAAAATCTCCTCATTCTCGCAGAACTTACGGAGACACCTGACCCGGCAAAGTCAATTCAAATAAAAACCCTCAAGCAGCAGTTCGGACTGGAGCGGGTGTACTTGCAGTCACTCCTGGATTTGGAAGAACTTTCTGACCTGAGTCCTCCCTGGAGGAAGTTGGGAGTTGTCGCCCGCGAAACCATGACTACAAAAGATTGACAACGGGTGGAAGTGTGTTAGAGTAATCGCTTATGAAAAAGGTTCTGATTTTCTTCATAGCTTTCCTACTTTTCGGAACCTTGGCCTTCCTTACTTCTTTGGGGGAAGACAAGGTGAATACGACGGAAAACCTGCCTCTAACCTTTACGTTTAAGGCACCCATTCCCTCGGAAGTCTTAACTCAAAACCAAGTCCCAAAAGAATACTCCATCGAGGCGGTTTATCTTTCAGGCACCTTTAATAATTGGAACGACCACGACAGCCTCTATAAAATGAGTCTGGAAAAAGACCAGAACTGGCATCTTCAAGTTACCATGGCCCCCTCCCAAATCCAGTATAAATTTGTCGTCTATCTAAAAGGACTCAGTACCCCTGTTTGGACCCACGATGTCTCTCAATCCAATAAAATTGAAGACGGTTTTGGAGGATTCAATTCGGTCTTCACCAGTAACGATACCACCTGGTGGTTTACCCCCCTTTATTTTATTCTCTTGGGCGCCTCGGTTCTCTCCCTGCTTATGGGATTGATGGAGTTGGTTTCCTTTCTCATCTTCCGCTACGGACTTTCCGAGAGGGTACGTAGTCTGGTTCTCATTTGGATTGCTTCCGTTTTTGCCTTGGGCTTCGCCTTGATGATGAATATGGATAATCAGAGAGCCTTAGCACGAAGCACCCTGGTGGAAAGTCTCAACCTTTTTCATTTATTTCTTACGGGGGAAGGTTTTGATGCTCAGACTCAAAAAAGTACCCAGGAAAAAGATGATATTTTTCAAAGGGGTCGAACCTGGTTTTTTAAAGCCGATGCCCGAAATAATCCCAGGATATTTAACAATCAACAAACTACCCTGAGGGCGCTTTTTCTCTTCGACCTGGATTTCAAGCTTATAAGCCACCTGGAACGCCAACAGGAAAGTGGTAGAACCGCTTATTGGGTAAGCAAAACCGGTACTCGCTCTGCCCATCTCTACTACCAAAATTATCTTTTGAAAAATATTATCGCCGAAGCTAAAACCCGATCCGTTCCCCCCACGGGACTCTATGGAAAGGAAAATGAGCCCATGCTCTCCGGTCTTCCCCAGGAAGCCCGGTGGGCCACCTGGATTTTAGGATTCAATACCGTCCTGCTGCCCATTTATCAAAATCAAGAACTCCAAGGGTATTATGGGGCTATTATTCACCCGGAAATTTATAGCGATGCCATTTATCAACTTCTGGTCATGAATCTCTTTTGGCTTCTGGCTATTACTATTACGGCCTTCCTCTATTATTTCATCCTTCCTAAGTCCCAGGACGATATCCACGAACAACTGAACCGGTTTTCTTCCCGTTACCAACTAAGCACCCGGGAAAAGGAAGTCCTGAACCACCTCATTACCGGACTCAGTAACCTGGAAATCGGAGAAAAACTATTCATCTCCGAAGGGACTGTGAAAGTTCATGTCTACAAAATATATCAAAAATCCGGTGTTAGCAGTCGCATGGAACTCATGGATCATCTTACTCATATCTAATATCTCCAAAATCTCCCTAAACTAAAGTAATAAAGTCTAATTTATGCAGATTATTACTTAGGAAATATAGGGCTGCCAGCAAAACCGATGAACAATAAACTCAGGAGCACGAAATGAATAAATTACTTTCACTCGCTGCCGTCCTTGCCTTTTTTTGGGCTGGATGCGCTAACCCCTTATTATTACAGCAAGCGGATTCCAATTCTTTAACAGAAACGGAAAGCGCTATCAGCAGTCGCGTTTTGGCTGGGCAAAATGGGACCCTCATGCAGTACTTTCACTGGTACACCCCGGGTGGTGGAAACTGGTGGAATAATGTGGCCTCTAACGCCGCGGCCTTAGATACCATGGGTATCACGGCTCTATGGCTTCCCCCCGCATATAAAGGACAAGCCGGTGGCAATGACGTGGGCTACGGTGTCTATGACATGTACGACCTGGGTGAATTTAACCAAAAGGGTTCCATAGAAACAAAATACGGCTCCAAGGCTGAATACCTAGCGGCCATCAGTGCACTAAACGCAAAAGGCATCCAAGTTTACGGTGACATCGTTCTTAACCACAGAATGGGGGCCGATGCCACCCAGAGAGTGACCGCCACCCGGGTTTCCAAAACCGACCGAAACTACGAATACGGTGGGGACACAGGAATTGATGCTTGGACCAGCTTCACCTTTCCTGGGCGAGCAAACGCCTATTCCACCTTCAAGTGGCAATGGTACCATTTCGACGGTGTCGACTGGGCTCAGAACCTTTCCGACAGCAGTATCTGGAAATTCCGGGGAACCGGCAAGGGCTGGGACTGGGAAGTGGACACGGAAAACCAGAATTACGACTTCCTCATGGGCGCTGACCTGGATATGGATCATCCCGAAGTCCAGACCGAACTGCGCAACTGGGGTAAATGGTTTGTTAACAGCACCGGTATAGAAGGTCTTCGGATCGATGCGGTCAAACACATCAAGTATACATTCTTCAATACCTGGTTGGACCAAATCCGAGCCGATACCGGAAAACCTCTCTTTGCCGTGGGTGAATTCTGGAGTTATGAAATCGGAAAACTTCACAACTTCATCACAAAAACCGGTGGAAGAATGAGCCTCTTTGACGCTCCCCTCCACATGAACTTCTACTCCGCTTCTCGGGCCGGAAACGGCAGCTACGACATGAGGAACATCCTGAACAACACCCTCATGAAAGATAATCCGTTGAAAGCCGTGACCATCGTGGAAAACCACGATACCCAACCTCTCCAGGCACTGGAAAGTCCCGTGGATACCTGGTTCAAACCCATTGCTTACTCCATCATTCTCTTGAGAGAAGAAGGTTACCCCACAGTCTTCCATCCTGACCTTTACGGTGCCACCTACACAGACAAGGGTTACACCATCACCATGGGTGCGGTTGCCAAATTACAGAAACTTATTGAAGCCCGTAAGAAATTTGCCTACGGTAAGCAGAACCTCTACTGGGATCACTGGGATATTGTGGGATGGACCCGGGAAGGTACCACCTCCATGCCTGGTAGCGGTCTTGCAGCCCTGGTCAGTGATGGCGCCGGCGGAAGCAAACGGATGTACGTGGGCACAGGATTCGCTGGAAAAGCCTTCTATGACTACACTGGGAACAGAACAGGAACAGTGACCATCGGTTCCGATGGCTACGGTACCTTCTACGTGAACGGCGGAAGTGTGAGCGTTTGGGTTCCTCCTCTTTCCTCCACTCCCGCTGTCACCACCACTTCCAATGTGACCTTTAAAGTGAACAGTGCCACCACGGTTTGGGGGCAAGATGTGTACATCGTGGGAAGCATCCCAGCTCTGGGAAGCTGGAACACTTCCCTGGCTAAGAAACTCACTCCAAGTGCCTATCCCACTTGGGACGGTGTCGTGACTCTCCCCAGAAGTACGACTTTCACCTTCAAATTCATCAAAAAGAATTCAGCCGGGACAGTGGTATGGGAGGGTGGGGCCAATAGGTCCTATACGGTTCCCGCCGCCACAACCGGATCGTTCACCGGGACATGGCAACCCTAAAGTGGGTTCATAAGTAACAAAGTAAAGGGCAACTGGAAACCGGTTGCCCTTCTTTTATAAACTGTGCCTACAAAACATTGACACCAAGATTATCTGTGTTAAAGTGATGAGGCATGAAAAAAATCTGGATTTTCTCCTTGGCAGCACTGGCACTCGGTATAGCCACTGGACTTATATGGGTCGTAGAGCAAACTCAATCGACCCAGGAAAGCACACCGGTTTCTTTTAGATTTATGGAACCTATCCCCAAGAGTCTCATTGAACTCAATGGCCTAAAAAAAGGGTTCGTCATCGAACGGGTATTCTTGGCTGGTAGTTTTAATAACTGGAATGGTCAAAGTGCTCCCCACCAACTTCAACTCCAAGCCAATGGAACCTGGGAATTGAATACCAATCTCACCCCTGGCCAGATTCAATATAAGTATGTCCTATTTATTAAAGACCGGCGCTACCCCGTCTGGGTACAGGACAAAGCACAACTTACCCAGGTGGATGATGGGTTTGGAGGGGTAAATTCGGTTTTGGATGTGGGTGATAACTCCTGGTGGTACGCCCCTCTTTTCTACGTTTTTCTTGGTTCCGCAGTCCTTACCCTTCTCATGGCTCTTATGGAGGCCATGTCATTTCTAGTATTCCGATACGGCCTTTCCGAAAGGGTTCGCAGTCTTATGATGATCTGGCTTGCTTCGGTTTTCGCCTTGGGATTTGCGCTCTTCATGAATATTGATAATGAACGTACCATGGCCCAAAGAAGTCTGACCGATAGCCTTAATATGTTTCACCTATTTCTCACCGGACAAGGATTTAATCCTCTATTAATTAAGGAACCGGGACAACAAGCGAATTTTACAAAAATCGGCAAAGATTGGTTTTTCAAAGCCGATGCCCGGAACAATCCCCGGACCTTCAATAACCGGCAAGTCGTCCTGCGCACCATTTTTCTCTTCAACCGGGATCGAAAACTTCTTTCCTATCTGGAAAGAGAGCAAGAAACGGCCCGAACGGCATTCTGGTCTCAAAAATCCGGTGCCCATACGAACTCAAATTACTTTCAAAATTATCTCTTAAAAGATCTTCTGGATGAAGCAAGAAGAAAATCCGTACCGGCCTCGGGATTATTTGGCAAAGAGAACGAGCCCATGTTATCGGAACTCCCTGATGCCACCCGTCAAGCCATTGGAGTGTTAGGGTTCAATGCCATTTTACTTCCCATCTATGACAATCAGAAGATCCAAGGTTATTATGGCGCCTTAATTCATCCTGAGATCTTCAGCGAAGGGATATTTCAACTGATTCTCATGAACCTCATTTGGCTCCTGGCCATTACCAGTGCCACCTTTGTTTACTTTTTCCTCCTCCCGAAGAATAAGGATGAAAACCTTTTACGACTGGTCAGGTTCAGCTCCCGATATCTTCTCAGTGGTCGGGAAAAGGAAGTGCTGGAGAAACTCGTCCAGGGTCATTCTAATCAAGAAATAGGGACAAAACTCTTCATTTCCGAAGGGACCGTGAAAGTTCATGTACACAAAATATATCAAAAATCCGGGGTCAGCAGCCGAATGGAACTCTTAGATCGACTTTCTCATATCTAATATATCCAATTACTCTATAAACTTTCGATATAGCATCCCTACAAAAACGAATTATATCCAAATAGTTATATACGGGTTCTCATCCTCGGGTGGAGACTGAGCTTAGGAGATAAGTATGAAAACTTTGTTTCGTATTGGAGTTCTTCTGGCCCTTTTTATAGCCGGATGTACAAGCCCCGTCACTTTACAGCAAGCGGTTTCCGAATCGGAAACCACTCGTAACGTCATCCCCGGTCAAAATGGTACCTTATATCAGTACTTCCACTGGTACACCGCTGGGGGCGCCACCCTCTGGAATACTATAAAAAATGATGTCACTAATTTAGATACGAAAGGTGTGACCGCTGTGTGGATGCCTCCAGCCTACAAGGGAAATGGAGGTGTCGACGATGTGGGATACGGGGTCTACGACATGTACGATCTGGGGGAGTTTAACCAGAAAGGAACGGTCGCCACTCGGTACGGAACGAAACAACAATACCTAGATGCCATTTCCGCCCTCCATGGAAAGGATATCCAAGTTTACGGCGATATTGTTATGAACCACAAAATCGGTGCGGATGCCACAGAAACCACCACCGCAGACAAGATCAATTGGGATAACCGAAATGCGGTTTTAGCTTCCAACGTGGGTGTAACCGCTTGGACTGCCTTCAATTATTCTGTGCGGAATAATGCCTATTCCTCCTTTAAATGGAATAAGAGCCACTTTGATGCCGTGGACTGGAACCAAGCCACCAGTGAAAAAGCTATTTTTAGATTCGCTGGCAAATCCTGGGACTGGCAGGTGGATACGGAAAAAGGAAACTACGACTACCTCATGGGCGCGGATGTGGATTTCGATAACACTGAAGTGGACATCGAGTACAAAAACTGGGCCAAGTGGTACATGAATACCGCCAGTCTCGATGGTCTGCGGATCGATGCGGTCAAGCATATTAAGTTTTCCTGGTTCAATGGCTGGCTGGACTACCTTCGTGGTACCTCCGGTGTGAATAAAAACTTCTTCGCTGTGGGTGAATATGTTTCCGGGGATGTGGGAGTTTTGAATAACTTTATCACCGTCACCGGAGGCCGGATGAGCCTGTTTGACTTCCCCCTCCACTATCGCCTCCAAACTGCCTCTAATTCCGCCGGTGGTTACGATATGAGGACTATTTTTGACTACACTTTGACAAAAGACAGCCCAACCTTATCTGTTCCCTTCGTGGACAACCATGATACCCAGCCGCTCCAAGCCTTGGCTAGTCCTGTGGCCGACTGGTTCAAACCCATTGCTTATTCCCTCATCCTAACCCGTCAAAATGGATACCCCATGGTGTTCTGGTTGGATGAATTTGGTGCCACCTATACCGACAAAGGGCAAACTGTCACCATTCCCGCAACTCCTAAACTTGCTAAAATTATGGAAGTCCGGCGAAATTACGCCTACGGTGTACAAACCGACTATTTTGATAGTCCCGACATCATCGGTTGGACCCGTCAGGGCAGCACTGCCATGCCAGGATCCGGTTTAGCCGCCCTGGTGAGTGATGCCGCCGGCGGATCCAAATCCATGTACGTGGGAACAGCCTTCTCCGGAAGAGTCTTCTACGACTACACCGGAAACACTGTGGGTACGGTCACCATCAGCTCCACGGGTTATGGAACCTTCTCTGTGAATGGCGGTTCAATTGCCCTCTGGGTTCCCCAGCAATCCGCCACTCCTCCTGCTACCCCCACAGGACTTTCCGCCACTGCCATCTCCTACAATCGGGTCAATCTAGCCTGGACCGCTGCCTCCGGAGCCACCAGTTACACCGTGTTTAGATCCACTGTATCAGGCGGTACCTTTAACAGTGTGGGAACATCCACCACCAATACTTATGCGGACACAGAAACCGCTGGTTCCACCACCTATTATTACAAGGTCAGTGCCAGTAATTCCGGGGGTTCCAGCGCCCAGACTGCCCAAGTGAGTGCCACCACACCCGCAGCTCCAGCAGGTCTGAAGATTCATTTCAAAAAGAACACCGTGGCTAACTGGACCGTGTTTAATGCTTATTACTGGGCTTCCAACGGATCCCCCATCTCCAACTCTTGGCCGGGCTCTGCCATGACAGCGGAAGCTAACAGTTGGTATGGGTTTACCATTCCGGCAGCCACCAGCTCAAACATCATTGTGAACAACGGAACAACCCAAACTGTGGACCTGAACAGGGCTACCGGAGAAGGCTGGTTCATTCCCACAGGAACTGCCAGTGGAAAAATCACCGGAACCTGGTACGATTCCAATCCTGACGTCCTTACAGCTCCCCTCGCCCCCACAAACCTGGGTGCCAGTGCGGTAAGTACCACCCAGATCAACCTCAGTTGGACCGCCAGTGCCAACGCCGGTAGCTACACTGTTTACCGTTCCACCGCCAGCGCTGGAACCTATGCCAGTGTGGGAACAAGCGCCACCAACAGTTTCAACAACACAGGATTGACCTCCAACACGACCTATTACTACAAAGTCACAGCCACCAACACCGCTGGAACATCCGGGTATTCTAATATCGCCTCGGATAAAACCCAAAGTACTACCGTGGTAACCACGACGATTAGGGTCACCTACGATGTGGGAATGGGAAACAGCATGTACATCCGGGGAAGTCTGAGCCCCCTTAGTTGGACCGTGGGTACGGCCACAACCTGGAGTGCGGGCAATGTTTGGACTTACACTACCACCAGCATTCCTTCGGGCGCGGCGTTTGAAATCAAGGCTTTGATCAACGATACCCGATGGTCCGACGGTGCGAACTTCGCCGGTGTTGGTGGTACCACCATCAACATTACACCCCTGTCCAACGGAAACTTTTATGACACCATGGATACCATTTCCACCAACTGGGGTATTTCCGGGGGAACCACCACTAACAAATGGTACCAGGGACCCGGAGCTGCTCAAGCCAATGCTACTTCGAGTATCAGCTACCTGACTCAGAAATTTTCCATGAGTAAAACTGGATCAGCTGTAACCCTGGCTTTTAAATACAAGGTTACCAACCTGGATGCGGGAGAATATTTAAAGGTTCAAGTTCTGAAGGGTTCCACCTGGACCAATGTGGCGACCTATTCGGGAACAGTGGACTGGACCAATACATCAGTGGACATCACCGCATACCAAAGTACGGCCATGAAACTTAGGTTCTTGAGTTTCATGAATGGTGCGGATGAATGGGTCTACGTGGACAATGTGACCGTGAGCGTCAGACTTTAATCCACAGTATTTCTACTTCTTTAAAGGGCGACCGTTAGGCCGCCCTTTTTTATTTCTTCAGGAATTCAAGGCGGTTTTTAGCCAGTCGAAAGGTGTCTGCCAAATCGGAAGCATCTTCCAAAGGTTGAACGCGTTCATAGGCTGAAATCGCCGATTCGATAAATCCATAACCCTCAGCCACTCGACCTAAAACGTACCAATCTTCTCCCAGGGGATCTAAATCATGGCCTAAGGCCATTCCTTGATCCAGAAGTTTCCTGGCTTCCTCGTATCGACCCATTTCCGCATAGAGAGTTGCCAGGGTATGAATCGCTGCCCGGGAACGGCTTCCCGTTAGGTTCACAGCCTTCCGACCCCATTCCAGCGCTCCTTCAGAAACAGAACCTTTGAATAGTTCCATCCATGCCAAATTGTTGTAATCCATCGCCTCTAATCTCGGTGTGTATTTTTTTAAGAGGTCGTCGAGGCCGGGAAAATTTAGTTCCGTAACATAGAGATAAATCCCCTGGCGAATCACATTCATATCTCTGGGATAACGATTCATCAAAAAGGTGATTTCCACCTGGGCTTTTTCCCGTTGACCAGATCGGCGCAGGGCTTCAAAGTATCGGGAGAGAAGGGATTCTTCCCGAGGATTCTTTTCCATCAAGGGCTGCAATAAACTGGCCGACTTTTTAAAATTTCCCAGATGGGCATATCCCGAACTCAAAATCTGCCTCAGTCCTGTTTCCAAATCACTCCCGGGAACCACCTGGGTAAGAGCAGTTTCCAACTCTTTTAATTCGTCCTCGTTTTCTGGTTCAATTCCCTTCAAAGCCCGTGCTGCCAGTACTATCCTCTCCTGGTCTCGACTATCTCCAGTGCGCCAAAAAGCTTTCAAGGGAACAACCAAAATGCCGGCGGATGATTGTTCCACTTGATCTTCATAAAACCAATCCAGCCACAATCCCGCCGTATTCCAGTCTTGAGAGGCGGAAAATTTGAGAATTTCCCGGCCAATGATACCAGGATTTGTCCCGGTGGCGGCCAGCAGCCATTTTCCTTGCTCATTTACAACAAAATAGCCCTCACCCTTTTCATTTCCTTCACTCCGTAGGCCGACATGAACCCCTGTTTTTTCATCCCCCCGAACTTCCAGCTCGGCCTTACTTAAAATCAAATCTGTTAAGGTCGCCGGCAGGACTCCTTGATTGAGGGAAATTCTGGCGAAGGAACTCCATTGGGAGTAGAACGGGGTCCCTTTTCCCAGTCCCCAGGCGTAAAAGCTTTCCGTCATCAAGGGTTTCAAGGGAGAAAAGTCGGTTCCATTTCCCCGAACTCGTCCAATGATATAAGAACGTACCACGGACTCGGGGGTGGTAAGTCCTGTGTTTTTAAACTCCGCTACTTTACTTCCTGCAAGTCCATCGGCCTTATATTCCAAGGAGACACTATCTGAGGAGCCTTTGGCGGCTTCCCGGAAGACCGCAGCGGCTTTTTCATAAAAGCGAACTTGAATTAATTTTTCTCCCGCCTGGGTTAGTATCCGGCTCCGATCCGCGGCGGAAAGTTGGGGTTCCAAGACTTTTATGCCTT
>CAZUXL010000022.1:28606-34231 GCA_964624355.1 uncultured Spirochaetales bacterium | reverse complement strand
CGAGTATTTGGTTTGACACCATGGTGGCGGCCTTCATCCTGGATGCCTCCCTGGGAACCTACAATCTCGAATTCCTTAGTAAACGGTATTTGAATTATCCCGAGCCCATTTCCTTTGCTACTTTAGTTCCCAAGGGGAAAAACTTTGGGGATGTGCCTTTGGCTTTAGCAGGGGAATACGGGGCGGAAGACGCGGATCTCACCTGGAGACTGACCAAACTCCTGGACGCACTCTTAAAGAAAAAGGGGCTAGATAAACTTTTTTATGAAGTGGATATGCCGGTTTTGGACCTTCTTTGCCGGATGGAATGGGAAGGAATAGGGCTGAATCCCGGAGAACTTCAGGAGTTTTCAGTGGAATTGGAAGGTAAAATTAAGAAGGTAGAGGAGGAAGTGTACTTCCTGTGCGGAAAAACCTTCAATTTAGCCAGCCCCAAACAACTTTCAGAAATCCTTTTCACGGACCGGCAACTCCCAGTGATCCGAAAGACGAAAACAGGCTTCTCCACCGACAGCGACGTGCTTCAGGAATTGGCCCTCCAGGATCCGGTTCCCGCCCTCATTCTCCGGCACCGACTGTTTTCCAAACTCAAATCCACCTACGTGGACACCCTCCCCCTTCTGGTGAATCCCCAGGACCACCGCATCCATACCCAGTTCATTCCCACTGGGGCTGCCACAGGACGGCTCTCCAGCAAGGATCCCAACCTGCAAAACATTCCCATCAAGGACGAGGAAGGGCGAAAAATCCGCAAGGCCTTTGTTCCCCGTCCAGGGTACGTTTTTGTGAGTGCGGACTACTCTCAGATAGAATTGGTCCTCTTGGCCCATCTTTCCGGGGATAAAAACCTCCTTCAGGCTTTCAGGGATGGACAAGATATTCACCGGCGCACAGCGGCTCTGATTTTTTCCATTCCCGAGGATCAAGTGGATAGCGGTCAACGCCGGGCAGCCAAGGCGGTGAACTTCGGAATCATGTACGGGATGTCCGCCTTCCGGCTTGCGGGGGAATTGGGAATTCCCAGGTCTCAGGCCGATGCCTTCATCAAGACCTACTTCCGGGAATTCTCAGGAATCAGGGAATTTGTGGACCTCTGCGTGGCCAGGGCGGAAAAAACGGGATACTCCACCACAATCCTTGGCCGCCAGCGTCCCATTCCATCCATCAACTCCCGAAATAAAACAGAAAAAATGGCCGCTGAAAGGGTCGCAGTGAACTCTCCCATCCAAGGAAGCGCGGCGGATTTGATAAAGTTAGCCATGCTTCGGGTCGCCAAAAGGCTCAAAGCCGAGGGTCTACAATCTAAAATCCTTCTCCAGGTTCACGATGAACTACTTTTAGAGGTCCCTTTGGGGGAGGTCGCGCAGGTCTCCACACTTTTAAAACAGGAGATGGAAGGGGCCTTCGAACTTTCCATCCCCCTGAGGACCTCTGTGGAATCCGCCGGCACTTGGGGAGACCTCCATTAAACTGGTGGTGGGACTCGCCGGTCCCACGGGCTCAGGAAAGGACTCTTTACTGGAGGTTTTTAAGGACTTGGGGTTCCGGGTGGAAGATATGGATGCCTGGGGTCACCTGGCCTTGGAAGCCCTGAAAAGCGAATTAGCCAGGATTTTTGGACCGGACATCATCAGCCCCGATGGGAAAGTGAACCGCAGGACTTTGGGAGATAAGGTTTTCGCCTCCCCTGGGGCCTTAGGCCAGCTGGAAGCCCTGGTTCACCCGTGGATGAAAGAAAAAATACAAGAGCTCCTTCGGGATTCCCACCAGGAACTTTGGGTACTCAATGCCGCCATTCTTCATAAGTTGGGAATGGAAGAGCTCTGCCAGAGGATCATTTGGGTCACGGCCCCGACTTTACAGCGGCTTTTTCGAGTCAAAATTCGGGGAAACCTGAGTTTTACCGCCGCAGTTCGTCGACTTTGGGCTCAAAAAAATCTCAGCCCTAAACAATTTTCACGAAAAGTCGATATTTTAATCAAGAACAAGAATGGCGAACTGGAAAAATCCCGGGACCTGATCCGGAAAAACCTCCGCCTATGGATGAAACAATGAATAATAAGAGCCTGAAGTTTGTAATTGCCGGATCTGCCTTTTTAGCCATCCTTGTCTTGGCTGGGATCTTCTTTTTTTACCCTCAGGCTGAAAAGGCCAAGGAAGTGGTGCCTTTAAAAGATTGGAGCGCTCCGGTATCCAGTGAAAACTGGGGGGATCTTTCCACCGACACGCCCCTGGAGTCCGATACCCAGACACCGGAAACCGACAGTCCCTTCGTAGTGGTGGGAGAGGATGATCAGACCACCATAGTGACCCAGCCGGAAACCGCCCCCCCATCGACCCCCATTCCCACGGAAAAAGTCCAGCCCGCTCCCGTGACTGTAAAACCGGCCCCGGTCTCCCCCCCAGTGGTGGCCAAGCCAGTTCCAAAAGTTAAAGTCACGGAATTCTGGATCCAAGTGGCCGCCTACGCCGACCGGTATGCCGCTGAACGATCCTCCCAAACCTTGAGTGCTCAAAATATGGCGGCAGTGCTCTTTACCGCTCAAAACGATAAGGGGACGGTTTTTAGGGTGAGAATTGGCCCCTATCAGAACAAACAGGAAGCGGAAAAATACCTGGAATGGGTGAAAGCCATCAAAGATTTCTCGGGAGCCTACATCACCCAGAGTTCCGCCCTACGGGAACTTCGTTAAATCTTAAAAGTAGGGAAAAATGAAATCCTTTTTTGCCTTGGGACTAGCCCTACTTTTTAGTTCCTGCAGTTTTTTCAGCCAATCCAATGCCCTCATCCTCTGGTCCGGTGATGAACTTATGGTTCCCACAGGAGCCTTGGGAACTGCCCAGATTCCGCCGGAAGGGGCTAAAAACCTGGAATTTAAGGATGAAACCACTGGAAAAACTACGGTTTTAGACCTGTGGCGGGTACGGGTTTTCCCTTCCCCTGAAGAGGCTCAAAAATTCTACAAAGTTTTCAACCTTCACAGGTACTGGTTTGGTAAGGCGGATAAACCTTCCCTGGTGGTGAGGAAATATCCAGCTCCTCAGGCACAAAGGGTTTACAATCTCTCCCAAAACGAAGAGATCAAAATCCTGGATCAATATCGGTCTGAAATCGGAGGATGGTTTTTTGTTCTAACCCAGGGTGGGCTGGAAGGTTGGGTCTTTCAGGAGAATCTAAGCATCTTGGATAAATCTCCAGGATTAGAACCCACCATTATTCCCACGGTTCTTATGGATCCCCTACTGGAACATTTTTTTTCCCTCACATGGCGGTCGGAAGACCTGGTTAAATCCATAAAAGATCGGTCGGTGAATTTGGACAGCCTCAGGGAAGACCATTACCTGAGGGGGATTAAGGAAGAATCCACCTTATATCTCCAGACCCCGGAAGTGAGGCGGATCTTCAAATATAAGAAAATTACCCAGTTGACCGAAGACACCTATAGTTTTGAAGATTCCGGATTGATTATTCGGTTTGCCCTGGACCAAAAATCCCTCACCGCCTACTTTTCCCAAAATGAAAAGGATTTTGCCCTCAAATTTATCCAGCTCGAGGAAGATTTAGGAGACTTGATCGCAGGAGAAAGGGCCTATCGGAGGGAACTCTACAGATCCCTTTATGCCCTGGGGCCGGTGCTCAGATCCCCCGGTCAGGGGGACATTTACCTGGAAAAAGACCAGAGGTTCCGGTGGCTCAGCGGTGCGGGCGCGGGAACCAGCGGACATCCTGTTTTCCAAAAAAATTACGGGGAGTTTGGCACGGTTAAATTTCTTCTTAATTTAGGAGAAACCCTGCGAAGTCTCAAAGATTCTTCAGGAACCTCCTTGTATGACGGGGTTCTCAGCCTGGTTTTTGACCCCGCCCCCCAGGCCCCTGTCCATTTTATTTACAAGGTGGTTAAAGGAGGTTTACAACTCTGGCAGGTGGATGGCTTGTCCGGAAGTGTAACCATAGATACAATAGGTCCCAAGATACCCTCCTACTTTTTTTCTTTCAGCAGGATCTAATGGCACATATACAGCTTTCCGATCTCTCTCTGGCCTTCGGAGAGAGAGACATTCTTAATAAAGTCAATTTCACCCTCCATAAAGGGAAAAAAACCGCCCTCTCGGGGGCCAATGGAAGCGGAAAAACCACCCTTCTAAGGCTCATGGCCGGTACGCAAAGAGCTGATAGCGGTCAGATTTTCATGCCCAAGGGCACCCGGTTGGCTTATCTTCCCCAAACCGGGGTAAAGATGGGAGAAGGCAACGCCGCCGAGGAAGGGGAAAAAGCTTTTAAGTTTCTTGATCCTTTGGTGGATGAAATGGAAGAGTTGGGTCACCGGCTCCAGACCCATCCCGAGGATCACAACGCCCTGATCCGCCACCACGAAATCCAGGAAACCCTCCAGGAAAGCGGTTATCATGACCGGCGTCGGAGTACGGAAATCGCCCTTTTAGGCTTGGGTTTCACCCCCAAGGATTTAGAAAAAAAAGCCCAGGATTTTTCCGGGGGATGGCAGATGCGCATCGCCCTGGCCCAAGTTCTCCTTCAGGATCCGGATATCCTGCTTTTGGATGAACCGACCAACTATTTGGATTGGGAATCCATCCAGTGGCTTCTTAATTTCCTAAGAAGATTCTCCGGGGGCGTTCTCCTGGTGAGTCATGACCGGGGATTTCTCGATGCCCTGGTGAGTGAAACCGCTGAACTTTTTCAAGGAAAACTCACGGTTTATAAGGGGAATTTTTCCCAATACGAAGCCCGAAGGCGACAGGAAGTGGAAAGTCTCAAGGCCGCCTACCTTCTCCAACAAGAGGAGATCCAGCGCCTGGAAGACTTTATCGGCCGGTTCCGATACCAAGCGACTAAGGCCGCCCAGGTTCAAAGCCGGGTGAAGGAACTGGATCGAATCCTGCGGATTATGATCCCCGAAAGTCTGATCCCCATCAAATTCAACTTCCCCAAGGCCCCCCACTCGGGAAATATCATGGTGACTCTGGAAGGCCTGGGAAAAACCTACGGGTCCCAGGAAATCATCAAAGATCTGAACCTGGTTTTGGAACGGGGGGAAAAACTAGTGATTGCCGGGCCCAACGGCGCAGGAAAGTCCACCCTCATGAGAATCCTCTCGGGAACGGAAAGTCCCACTGTGGGCCAGGTGAAATGGGGAACGGATGTGAAAATCGGATATTTCAGTCAGGACTACGAGAAAAATCTGAATCCCGAACGCACTGTTTTAGAAGAAGCGGAAGAAGCGGCGCCCACTCACCTCATCCCCCAACTCCGCAGCCTTCTGGGAGCCTTTCTTTTCCATGGGGATGATGCCTTCAAGTCCGTTTCCGTCCTTTCAGGCGGGGAAAAAAACCGTTTATCCCTTTTAAAATTACTTTTGCATCCTGCGAACCTCCTAATATTGGACGAACCCACCAACCACTTGGATCTGGCGAGTAAAGACGTATTATTAGCCGCCCTCCAGGCCTTCGATGGAACCCTTTTATTTGTGAGTCACGATAGTTACTTTTTGGAAAATTTGGGAACAAAAGTCCTACAACTCTCCCCAGGTGCCCAGCACCGTTTACATTTGGGAGATTTCCATTATTACCGGGATAAAATCCTGGCGGAAGAAAAAAGTTCCTCGG
>CAZUXL010000022.1:25111-28596 GCA_964624355.1 uncultured Spirochaetales bacterium | reverse complement strand
GCCGCCAAGGGAATAAACAAAAACAATCCCTACTTAAGCGCCTGGCCAAGGAAGAAGAATCCTTGGTTTCCCAACTGGGGGAACTGGAAGCCCGGCACAAGGTAATCCAGGAGACCATGAGCAGCCCCGAGGTCTACACCGATGGGGAGAAGGTAAAACGCCTGGGGGAAGAACTTAAAACCAACGAAAAACAACAGGAAATCCTGCAAGAAAAATGGATGGAAAAAGCCCAGGAATTGGAAGAAGCTAAGGAGTTATGATGAATTTTGACCGATGGAAAACCCTCATGGGGGGACACACCTTCCCCGCCCTGGATCTTTGGATAGAAATGGCCACCACACCGGAACTTTTTCGAATCAATTTAAAAGTTCTGGCCCCCGCTCTGGAAAAGCCCTTAAAGGAAGTTCTAGCGATCTTTCTTCATGGGGTTACCCAGGGAGCTTTTACTTTAAATTGGGAGTACCACTGTCCCCATTGTAACGGCATCCCGGATTTTAAGCATAATTTTAAGGAACTGGGAGCTGAAGGATTCTGCGGCCTCTGCGACTTGGCATTCCGCAACGCCTTGGACACCAATGTGGAAGTGACCTTTACCATCCACCCCAGTTTGCACGAAATCCCCCCGGAGTTTATCCAAGAGTATAAAAACACCGCCATGGCAGCGATAAAAAATGGTACTTATGAAAAACCTGCGGCTTTTCTCTCCGGCTTTGAATGTCTGAATAATCCCGTATATCAAAACATCTTTGGGGCGGATGTGCTTTCCTCGGAAGAAAGTTTGGAAATAAGCCGGGTGACCCTACTTTTTACCGATATCAAAGGCTCCACGGATATGTATTCCCGTTTGGGGGATGCGGTGAGCTACCGGATCGTTCGGGACCATTTCAAACTTCTTTTCCAGGAAGTGGAGGCCGCTGGTGGTGTGGTCGTAAAAACCATTGGGGATGCGGTGATGGCCAGTTTCCTCCGGCCTGTGGACGGAGTGAGGGCAGCTCTCAATGCTTATGAGATTTTCAAACGCCGGGAATGGGAATCCCTGGGAAAATTGGAAATTAAAATGGGACTCCACACCGGCGGGGTGATCGTGGTGAATATGAATGACCGGGTGGATTATTTTGGAAATACCGTGAACAAGTCTGCCCGAATCCAAGCCGTGGCGGAAAATCACACCGTGTGTTTTACAAAGGAAATATTGGACGAACCCGGTGTAAAAAGTCTTTTAAAAGCTTGGACCTTGAAAAATTCTGGAAAAGTCATCAAAAACACGGTCCAACTCAAAGGTATCCAAGGGGATGTGGATTTCTATAAAATACAGGAGTGATTTTTAACCGGGGAGACTCTGGATTTATTTGAACCGGGAAGTGGCTTTGTTGTAAGCGTTCATCACTTCCTGGATAAAATCTTTCATCACAGGATCCACATCGAAACGCACACCGATCCGTGGACCATCCACATTGGCCACGATGGCCTCCACGACCCGAAAATTTTCTTTGTACCCTATTTTCAACTTGATAATGTCACCGGCCACGAAAAACTGGTTGATCTTAAGTCCTGCCCCGGCCACGGCCAAATCGTAAATCTTACAGGGATGCCAGATGTCTGCATAATTGTAGAATCCGTCAATGTCCACCTTTTTTCTTGGTGCGCGTCGTTTGCTGAGTGATTGGTCGAACATGGTTCCTCCCGCCGGCTCAATTATATCAAATATTAATTATAATTCCACTGAAAAGATTCTCTTTATATCCTGTTTTCTAACTTAAACTGAAATTAACCTGGGGACTATTCTTTTTTTAAGGCCTACTTTAAATTATTCCCATGTTTATACACTCTTGGAATGTAAATGGAATTCGATCTTGTGCGGAAAAAGGGCTCTGGGACTGGATGCAATCCTCTTTGGGGGATGTGATCTGCCTGCAAGAAACCAAAGCCCACAAATCTCAGCTCACCGAGGACTTTTTGACTCCTGCCGGATATGTGAGCCATTGGGCCCAGGCAGAAAAAAAAGGGTACAGCGGACTGGCCACCTATAGCAAAATTCCCCCGAAGGATGTGAGATTTTTAGGGGTGGAGGATTTTGACAAGGAAGGCCGGGTGCTCATCACCGAGTTCGAAAAACTCACGGTGGTGAATACCTATTTTCCCAACTCCCAAGAGGCGGGAGCCCGGATCGATTATAAAATAGCCTATTGTCAGGCTTTAGAAGAAGAATTGGCCCGGTTAACCTCCTTAGGAGTCCCCTTGGTGGTCTGCGGGGATTATAACATCGCCCATAAACCCATCGACTTGGCCAATCCCAAACGAAACGAGGGAAATCCAGGGTACCTGCCCCAGGAGCGTGCGTGGATTGAACACTTCCTAAGTAAGGGTTGGACTGACACTTTTAGAAAACTCAATCCGGAAAAAGTGGAATATTCCTGGTGGTCTTACCGGTTTCAAGCCCGGAGTAAAAATATCGGATGGAGAATTGATTATAACTGTGTGAACCCCCTTTTAGAGGAAAAAATTGCCAAGGCTTGGATTCAAACCGGGGTGACCGGATCGGATCATTGCCCCGTTTCCCTGGAACTTTCCATTTGACAAAAGAGTTCGCATATTTATACTTTTTAACGAGCCTTGAAAGGAGATTTTTAAATGAAGAAATTACTTAGTTCGGTTTTACTGTTGGCCTTATTACTTCCTGCGTTCGCTCAGGAAGTTTCCAAAAAACAAGATTTGACCTTATTGCCCCTGTCAATCTACGGTCCCAACCTGGATAAACGGGTTGTCTCTTCCGTGGATTCCCGGATCAAAGAGGTTTTTGTAAATCTGGGTCGATTCAACGTACTCGGTCTCACCACCCGTTTGGATAAAATGGACGCCAGTGAGTTCATTAGTAATATCCGGGACATGAAACAGTCCAATATGACCCTCCCCGATGCGGTCAAATTCGGAGATGTGATCTTCACTGAAAAAGATTACAACGCCTTGGTGGGGTCTTTCATCGTGGTCATTCCCCAGATCACCAACTTCTCCGTGGAAAGACAGGAAAAAGAATACACAGCTTTGGTCGAAACCTCCTTCACCATCCTCCGGGGTTCTGATCTGTCTGCCATCAAAGTAGCCAATATTTCCACCACTTCCACAGATAAATCTGAAGCCACCGCCGTTTCCGACGCTGTAGGGGGCATTCCTGCCCAGTTAACCTTCGAGATCCGCAGTATCCCCGAGTTCCAACTGAAAACCGGAGTCCTGGAAGTGAACGGTATGGATGTGGTAATGGAACTGGGACGGGATATGGGAATTGTTCTGGGGGATGAATACGTCCTCCAAGCCAAATCCACCGTGGCAGGATTTCAAAAAGTAGACGAGACAGGCCTGGTGATCATCAAGGACGTACAGGAAAAATTCTCCATCGGTCAGGTGATCTACGGCAGTGCAGTCATGGGTGATCCCCTCCAAGAACTCCCCCGCATGGGCGTGGACATCGAGGGATATGCCCAGTATGG
>CAZUXL010000022.1:13445-25011 GCA_964624355.1 uncultured Spirochaetales bacterium | reverse complement strand
GGTTCATGGACCAAACTCAATACTAACCGGCATCCCGGAAGATCGTAAAAATACCCCGGATGGAGGGCGTAACCTTTTTTTAATAGTTTCACCGCCAAGGTTTCATCATCCCACGGACAATCGGGAAAGTTGAGAACACAATGGAGTCCGCCTTCGGGGAGGGGGTCGCAATAGTTACCCAGTTCACTGTGAATAATCTCCCGGTTTTCGGCAGCCTGGGAGGTCATGGTCTCTAAAAGTTTGGCGGAATTTTCAAAAAACCAGGGAAGAAGGGCCTGGGAAAAACTATTGCAGGATAGCAGGGTATCGTTGGCCACTTCCAGGGTCTCCAAAAACGCCTTCTTCCAGCTTGCTGGTCCCTGGACCCCTATCCAACCCAGTTTCAAATCCGCACTGGCGAACCGTTTAGAGATACCGTTAAGGAGAAATACCGGAATTCGGGGATGGACCTGCCAGGGTCTGGGCAGATGTTTATCCTCAGGGAGAAAAAGCCAGGGGTCGAAAACCTCGTCCCACACCAGGGCTAAATTTTTATTTTCGCAGAAGTCCAGCGCTAGGTTTACCTCATCCTGGGTAAAAACCCTGCCTGTGGGATTGTGGGGGGAAATGAGAACCAAAACCTTACAGCCCGGGGTCCACGCTTTTTCTAAGCTCTCCAGGGTAAGTCTCCACCCAGGGTACTCCAGATGGTAGTAGGCACAGGTAGTCCTGGCTAAATTACCCAGGTGTTCAAATAGTGGGTACCCAGGTTTGGGGAGGAGTAAGGTATCTCCCGTCTGACACAAGAGATGGAAAAGGAGACTATAGGCCTCGGAGGTGGAGGCTGTGAGGAAAAAATCCTCAGGACTCAAGGTAACCGGACACTGCTGTTTTTGGTAAAATTTCACCAAGGATTCCCGAGCGGATAAAGAGCCTTTTGGATGGGGGGAATAGCAGCGGGATTCCAAATACTGGGACCAAAGGGGTTCTAAAGCCTCGGCCCTATGGTGCCATCCTGCCCGGTGAAAGTTCGTATCAATGAGGTTTTTCACCTCGCCGGAGGACTCTACTTCCCGAAAGGCCTTATTCCAGGGATTCATGAACCGCGGAAGGGTGAGGCGGGCTGAAGACGGTTTTCAATCCAGGAGCAGCTTTCCCCGTCGTCGTAGGTGGCCATCCGGGGATTGAGAGGATCATTCACCTTTTCAGCCCCCACCATGAAGGAGTAGAAAACTTGTCCCGGAGGGAGCTTCAGTTTGATGCGGTAGATGCCTGCCTGGGATTGATCCTCGTCCAAGGGATGCATAAAGGGATCCCAATTGTTAAAATTCCCCACCACGGAAATCCTCCGGCCTGTGGCGGAGCGGAATACAAATTCCACCTCCCCATTCCCCTGAACCAAAGGGCTGTCTAGGAAATTGCCCAGGTTCGAAGGAAGATCCACTGCTGAAACAAATATCCCGCGGTTATCCCGGACTTTATGAGGATTTGTGGGATCCACAGTCCAAAGACCATCTAAAATAAACCGGTAATCCAAGGTTTTACGCCCTTCTAAACCCAAATCACTTCTTGGTTCATAAACGTAAAAATAAATATCTTTGGAATTTCTGGAGAACAGATGCTTTTGTAAAAAACCCTCGTGGGCAAAGGCTAAGGCCACAGACCGGGGGTTCGAATCCTCTAAAATCTGCATGGTGATATTTTCTTTCGGTGCCAGGGGAAATTTTAAGGGTATCCCTTGGGGGGTGAGACTCACTTGAAAAGAGGTATCCTGAAGGTTTATCAGGTAGTAGACCTTTCGCTGATCCAGGGGCAAGGGAAGAACCTGGGGAAATCGGGTGCCTGAACCGGAGGAGAACCGAACCTTCTGATTCGGCTTGAGACCGTGGCCTACCCATCTCCAGGTACTTTTTTCCAGATCCAGGGAATCAACAGTGAGTTCACGGGTCCGTAAAGTTTGGGAGGGGACAGCGTAAGTGAAGATGACTTTTCCATTCCACAATTCCGGAGGTGCCACCCGGTCTAACCCAATTACTTTCAAATGGGTTTCCACAGAGTAATCCTGGGATGGGGACACCTGAGCGTACAAAGGAAATGTAAAAATGATTAGTAGAAGGGCATTGTGGATTTTCATAGGTCTGATATAATTCTCGGGAATCTTACCCAGGACTTTAACCGGGTTTACAACTTTTTACTCTAAAGGTTCATCAGAGGGCATAAATTACCGATAATAAGACAAAGCCATGCCATCTTTAGACAAAATTGAACTGTTCAAATCCAAAGTTTTTGCTCTCGCCGATGAACCCGCCCACCGGGTAAGTGAAGGATTATCCCCAGAGCTGGAGATAGCCCCTCCTGAAAGTGTCATGGATCAGGATCTGGAAGATCTTTTGGATTTAGGGGCTGCTCCGGAAGAGGAGGCCATCAATCTGGATGCCCTGGCTTCCAGTCTCGGCTCCCCGGAGGACATGGATCAAAAAATTGAGATTCCTCCAGAAGATGACCTTTTTGGCGGTCTTTTTGAGGATTTACCCCCAGTTTCCGAAGGATTTTCCACCCCTGAAGACCTTTCTCCCCTGGAAGAATTATCCCCGGAACCTTCATTCTCCTCCGGTGAAGACTCATCGGATGTGGAGGATTTTAGCGACTCCGAAGCTCTTTTAGCGGGATTTAACGATGAACTCAGTTCCCCAGATACCAACGATTTCTCCTCCTTAGGAGGGGATTTTACACCTTCAAGTCCCATGGGATTCGGGGCGGACTCCCTGGATCAGAACGTATTTTCCTCGGATAATTTTGGGAGTTCCCAGAAAGGTGGTTCCGGAGAATCCATCGTTTTTGATGACCTTGCCTCCGGGGGCGGGGATTTTGGTTTTGGTGACGATTCTGATTTTAACAATGATTTCCCTGAACTCGCGGGCCTTGCCTCCACCACGGAAGAAGAAGTGGCTTCCTTCGATTCCTCCGGGGATGCGGACGAGTTCGCTCTGGGAGATTTTTCCAGCCAGTTCGGACTCACCGCAGAGGAAACCTCGTCAGAACCGGAAAATCTCAATCCAGCGGAAAGAATTGACCTGGAAATTGCCCAGTCCCAAAGAACCCTGGTTCTCAGCGATGAAGAATTTAAAGCCCTTCAAAAATCCCTCTCCGCTTTCCCCTTAAATCTAAAACAAGCGGTGGAAGAGATCATCGGTGAGAAGGATGTGGGATTTGATGATCTTAGCAAACTCATCAGACTTTTAGTCACCGGTGGTTCGATCAGAGCTGTTGCTACCCTGGCGGGGCGACTTCTAGGGAAAACCATAAAAATCCCCCAGGGATATGCAAAAGGTTCCGGGGAAGAGCTGGAAACCAGTAGAAATTCCCTCCCCTACCTGGCACAGCTACACATGTGGCCGGTTTTACGGGGATTTATAGCCGCAACGGTCCTGGCGAGCGTCCTTCTTCTCCTGGGTTATAATTTCGCCTACATGCCATGGAAAGCAGACTCTCTTTATAAGGAGGGTCATGAAGCTATCCTGCAAGGGAATAGCCCTCTGGGGGATGAGAAATTCGCCGACGCTTGGCGCCGATGGTCCTCGGAAGACTGGGTTTTTAAGTATGCCCAGGCCCATTCCATCATGGGTGAGTACGAGAGAGCTCAAAGGAAATTTAAAGATTTCTTGCAAGAAACCCTCACCACGGACCCGGTATCAGGATCACAGCGGCGTTATTTTTTAAATTACCATAAAAAAGCCCTCCTGGCTTATCACCAGCTCATTGCCCAATATGGTTACGACGGCTTGGATAAAACTGCCCATTTTGTTCAGGCGGAAGCCATTCTAAGCCCTATTTTTCAAAAAGATTTTCGGGATAGGGAAGCTCTTCTGGCTAAGGGGGATCTTTTCACCCTTTGGAGTCAGGTTGATGGAACCCTGGTCGAAAGAGCTTTAAGTATTTATAGGGAATATAGTCTCTATCACGGGGAAGACAACGAAGTGGCATTCCGGAGATTAAAAATCTATATGCTCACGGACAATGAAAAAATGGTGCTGACCTACCGCAGGACCCTAAGCCAAAGGGGTCCCATGAAAATTCAACCTGAAATCACCGCCGAACTGGCCGGGTGGTTGTTGGACAGGGAAAACAGCCGTAGGATTGAAGAATCTAAAAGCCCCTTGGTAAAACGAACTTTGGAAGAGGAATTGAATCCCTTTTTGCTTAGACAATCGGTTTCCCAGGTAAAATCTGATTATTTGGAAGGCATAAAGGACCTGCTATTCTGGGCTCAAGAAGAAAAGCCCAATCTCCCGGATATTCATTACCAACTGGCCCGGTATTTTCGAATGCAGGATAATTTAGGGGATGAGGAAAAAGCTTTGGGAGCAGCGGACTACTACTTTCAAACCATGGATCCCATTCTGGTCAGGGATCCTGCAAGAACAGTCCTCCATATAGATACCCTAAACCGCATCGGTGAAGTTTTTGTGAGGAAACAGGAAAACCAGCAGGCGGTGAAATACTTTTTGGAAGCCAAACGCCGGTACGAAGATGCCCTGCTCCAAAACATAGTGAAACCTCAAGAGGAATTCGGGAGGATTTATAGCAATTTAGCTGAGGTTTATTATACCACCAGTCTCCAGGACTGGCCTTTGGCGGGAGAATTATTTGCCCGAGCAGAAGAGAATTTATATACAAAACCAGAGCAGACCTATAAAATGGGTGTCATTCATTATTCCCAAGGTCAGTTCGGAAAAGCCATCGACCGGTTCTATCTGACGGAAAATACCCCCGGACTCCAAGACAATAAAAACAACCTTTATAGCCTCGGCAACAGCCTTTATAAAACAGGAAATTACTTTGGGGCTATGGGATACTATAAACAGATCTTGCAGGATTTGAGTAAAGCAGACCCGGTAAAAAAGGTCATGGCAATCCTGGACGAGTCACGGTCTGAAATTCAAATGGACAAGATTGATCGCACATCCCTATCAGAAGTCTTGGGCGAAATGCCTGGGAACGATAGGGTCTATTTGCAGATGCTGGTAAGACTTTGGAATAACCTGGGAGTATCAGCCCTAAAATCCCGGGGTGCCCGTAGACAGGACAGTCAAGGATTTGTGGAAGCAGCGGGGTACATTTCCCAGGCTCAGATTCTTTCTGACGCCCTAGGCCGACGAGAAGAACAGATGTTAAAAGGCGAAGACAGTATGATCACCATCAATGTGCGGAATATGATCGGAAACTGGAATCCAGAGGATTTGGATATTTACTCCAATCTCCCCAGGACTCCTTGGGCACCGTGGCTCTAGGGTAGTCCAAAGCACACCTGATAGTTTATTAAACCATCCAGTTAAATTTATCTTCCACGGCGCCGTATTGAATTCCCTTGAGCGTCTGAAGCAGATCCCTGGTCACATCCCCGATCTTTCCTTGGTTATAAATTGCGGTTTTCTCTTTGTGGGTGATGCTTTCTAAAAAGGACACCCCGGCGGCGGTCCCCGTGACAAATACCTCAGCCCCATCTTCCAACGCTTCATCTATGGTAATGCGGCGCTCTTCGGTTTTAATCCCCTTGTCCCGGGCGAGGACTAATATACTTTCCCTGGTTATTCCCGGGAGAATGGTATCCCCCAAGGCCGGGGTGACTAAGGTCCCATTCTTTAAAAGTATAAATAAGTTACAGGATGACCCCTCTTCCAGGTACAGCCCCTCTTTACTATCCAGGAAAATAGCTTCCATGTACCCTTGGGCTTCTGCCTTTTTTTTAGCGAGGGTTGCAATCACATAATTGGCGTCGCATTTGATCCAGCCGGTTCCATGGGGGGTGGCCCGAATCATTTCCGTGGTGATGGCCTTGGAATTGGTCCCGGAAAAATAGGAACTCACCGGGGTTCCGATGATCACCACCCAAGGGAATTTGCTGATTCCCAGGCCGATGGCTGGTTCGGAATAACTAAAAGGGCGAAGGTAAATGGCGTGGCCTTCGGTGAAATGCTGGGCTTTCCAAGCAGAATCATAGGCGGGATAAAACCCCAGTTTACGGTTTCTTTCCACCAGTTCTTTTACCGCGGGAACGAAAAGGGATTCGGGAAAAGCGGGCATCATCAAGCCCTTCATGGACTTATGCATCCGAGATCCGTTCCGGTCCGGCCTGAATATTTTTAAAGATCCATCGGGTTGCGGAAAGGCCTTAAGTCCTTCAAAACATCCCATCCCGTACTGGGTGGTATAATTTACCAAAGGAAGATCGGGGAAGGAATTGCGCCGGGCTAACAACTTCTGAAGCTCTATTTCCGACAGAGCGGCTTCCTTTTGAGGGGTTTCGTGGGGCTTTTCCTCAAACTCCTCTTTCCAGGATCCGTTTTCCTGATATTGTGCCTTATAGACCCACGGATAGAGCGATAAAGAAAAACCCATTAATTCCTCCAGTATTATTTAGTGTAGTTAAAAGGTACAAATTTGTAAACAGAATTTCAGGTCCTGTGATCCAGAATCCGTTGGAACCAACGGGGGTCCACGAAATTAGAAAAACCCAGAACCGGTCCCCGCCAAACCAGCTGCTGGGGATTCATCCACAGCCCCCCGGCCTTAAGCACATGGTATATAAATTCGGTGCAATACATTTTTTGTGTTTCTGAAAAATCGTAGGCGTTATCAAAGGGGATTTTACTGGCAAGAAATCCGTAGGCCGAGGTGCGAATCCTGGAAATGGAATCCGGGAGATTTACCTGTGGATTGATTCTCACCACCACAATGGAATCGGGGCGGGAATTTTTATTAAAAACCTCCAAGGGCTGGGTCTGAACCCCATCAATTCCAGAGAGCCCAGGGCTGACGGTATGAACCACCCACGGCACCCCATCCCGGATAAAAATGAAACCGCTGTGACTGACCCCCATCCCCTCTCCCAGGGCGGAGATGATCATATCCGAAGGAAGGCCGACTCCCCGGCGGAGAATAATATCCCCATCCTTTAAAAGCTTTACTTCCTGAGTACTTAAACTATCCCTCGGCCCCTTATCCTCCCACCGCAGAATCCCGGGATTAAAATAGATCAGTATGAAACCAGTCAGGACTATTCCAAACCCAACGAAGGAGATGAGAAATCTTTTTTTTATCAATCGGAGTTTCTCCTGGGTTTTTCTTTATGGACTAGAAATAAAAAAGCCCCCGATTATCGGGGGCTTTCGATAGTTTCTGCTTAGGCTTCTTTTTTCAAATCCACTTTCCACACGCCATCAACCTTTTTCAGGTCGAGTTTCTGTGTCTCAGCGGAATCAGCTTCAGTCTTGGTAGGATCGATGACCCGGTATTCCACCTTGGCGGTATCTCCTTCCAAGGTTGTATTCACCACTTTGATCTCAGCCTTTGCCGCTTCTACCTTCTGTTTTTCTATTTCAGCCTGGCCTTCTTTAAATGTTTTAAGAGCATCATCGTAGGTCGTTTTTTCTTCAGCAGTGGCATTTTCCGCCAAGGTGGGTTCTTGGTTTTGGGATTGAGCCATGGTCATGAAACTTTCCATCATCTGAAGATTCTTTTTTCCGTCCTCTGTGGCCAATTCACCAGCGGCTTTAAAATCCAGGCCATTGAGGGCTTTTACAAATTTAATGGTTACAGATTCAGGGCTTCCTGCGTCGGCACAGCCAAGAAAACCCAGAACGGTCAAGATCAAAAGACCTTTTGCTACTTTCATTTTTATCTCCTTAAGATGACCTAAGCTTAGTGAAGGGGAGGACAACTGTCAAGAATAAATCTTCCAACCGGGGAACCACTTCTTGACAGACAAAAAAATTAGGTGAACTATGTCATTAGCGACCTCGTCGTGAATTCTATAATCTCTTAGGGAGCCATTGTGAAAAAGACTTTATTTATACTAACCCTGATGACCTCATTCATCGGTGCGGCCATCGCCGCTGACCTTTCTTTGGAAGCTCAGTTCAACCTCAACGGGAAAGACCTGACTAAAAGTTTCATGACCGTGACCGGACCTGGAGTTTCTGTATTGAAAGATACTGTGGACACCGTCACAGGAGCCTCAAAAAACAAGGGAACCGAGGTTATTAACTCTTATGGTAAGGGAGCCGATGGTAAATCCACCCTTCCCGGTTCCATCCAATCTCTGTTTAAATACGGAGTCTCCCCAGAAATTGACTTTCTAAAAGATAAACCTGTCGCTTCTAAAGCCGCAGACGGAACCATCACCGTTCAATATCTCCACCGGGGCCGGGCTTACAAAATGGTCTCCGACAAGAACGGAGTATTTAACCTCCCCAATGGAGATTACAAAAGCCGTGTGGTCGCTGTCCTTTTAAAAGATGGGTTTAACTCCGTGGCTAAAGAATTTTCTCCCACAGGAAAAGTGGATGATATTAACTGGGCAAAAGTTTGGGACACCTCCATTCCTGCGGGAACTCTTCTGGCCAGAAGCACTGCAGCGGACGGAAAGGTTACAGAGATTAAAACCGGAGCTGTTGTCAACGATTTGGCTGCCTCTTCCACCCCCTACACAGGCGCTCTTCAACTCACTTTAAATGGGACTTTTCTCACCATCAAGGGTGATCTGAACCTTAAAAAATAATCCCCTCAAGGGATATTTTCCAATGATAAAAGACCCCGCTTCGGTGGGGTTTTTTTTGGTGCTTTCTAGACCACCAAATCCTTGTTGGCTGAGGATTCCACGGAATTTCGCAGTACTTCCATCCACTTTTCCCGGGGCATGGGTTTTCCAAAAAGATAGCCTTGTCCAAAATCACAGGACCAGGCGGTGAGCACGTTCGCCTGAAGATCGGTTTCTATGCCTTCCGCCACGATATCTTTTCCCAATTCATGACCTAAGGAAATAATGCCCTTGAGAATACCTTCCGTGGGTCCGGAGGAAACTTGAAGAATGGAATCATCCAATCCCATGACAAAACTTCTATCTATTTTAATGGTATCGATGGGAAACCTATGCAAATAAGCCAAGGAGGAGTACCCGGTTCCAAAATCATCGAGTTTAAATTTAAATCCATGATCTTGAAGCCTTTTTAACATGGGAATCACCGATTCCGACTGCTCCACCAAGGCACTTTCAGTGATTTCCAAATGAATGGCGGAAGGTCGAAGTCCGTGGCGGCTGAGGGTAGAGCTCAGGACCTCGGCAAAATCCGATTGGGCTAACTGCAATGCAGAAACATTCACGGCAATAAAAAAATGCTGATGGGGAAAGGTCTCTTTCATATGAAAAGCCATCTGACAGGCTTCAATAAAAACGGCTAAACCCAAGGGAATAATTAGTCCCGAATCCTCAGCCAAGGGTATGAACTTATCTGGACTCAGACGTCCCAGCTCCGGGTGGTTCCACCGTACCAAGGCCTCACAACCCACGATAGTCCTATCCCTCATGCGGATAATGGGTTGATAATGAAGTTCCAACTCCCCTCGAACAATGGCGGTTTTAAGATCATTGGTGAGCCGGGTTCTTTCCAGGAACACCAGACGCATGGAGGATTCGAAGAGGACTCGTTTGTTTTTCCCTGTGTTTTTGGCTTGGTACATGGCCAGATCCGCATCCCGAAGGAGATCCTCCGGGTTGTTGTACTCCGTACTCGAAGGCAAGACCCCCACACTGGCGGAGGGAATAAGCACATTGGTTCCATAATTAATGGGAACTGAAAGTTCTTCCGCGATACGATCCGCCACATCTACCGCTTCCTGGTTGTTATTTACCTTGTCCAGGAGAACCACAAACTCGTCCCCGCCGATACGGGAAACCGTATCCACGGTCCTTACAGCGGTGATTAACCTCTGGGAAATTTCCCGAAGGAAGGTATCCCCTGCTTCATGACCATAGGTGTCGTTCACCTGTTTGAAATTATCAAAATCGATATAGAGAAGGGCAAATGGCTTGGCGGGTTCCCGGCGATACCTCTCCATGACTTGTGAAATGCGATTGATTAAGAGACTTCTGTTGGGAAGTCGGGTCAAGGAATCGTGGAGGGAGAAAAAGAATAGCTGCCGCTCAGACGCGGTTCGGCGATCCAGTTCGGCGGTGAGCTCGGAAGTCCTTTCCGCAATCCGGTGTTCCAATTCCTCATTGATCCGTACCCTCTGGGTTATTTCATAGAATGTATACCCGGTGGCTATCTGACTATTCCCCTTTTTTATTTGTGCCAATCGGACTTCGAAAATCCGGGAGCTTGCGCCCTCTCCCGTGGTTATTTCACCGGCGACGGAATGACTTTGACCCTCCACCGACTCAGGTAAATCTTTCAGAAAGGGATATTCCCCCTTCAAATCATCCCAGGTACGACCAGAATCCAACCGGGTCATACCCACTTGCTTGGTGAGGGCCTCGTTCATGAAAACCAACTGCTTATCCCTATCCAAAATTAAAACACCCTCACTTAAGCTAGCAATAACCGCCTCTTGAGCCGCAGGGATGAGGGCCAGAAATTTGAATCGGGACAAATTTAAAACGAATAACAAACCCGTGATGGAGAAGGCAATGGGTGTGGGATCCACCATGGGGAGGGGCCAGTAGCCCAAAAGATAGAAAAAATTGACCCCGGTGGGCACCAAGGCCGCCCCGACTAATATCCAGGCTTGGTAAGTACCTCTACGGGAACGGTGTCCCAAGGCAGCAACCACCCTATAAGTAGCCAGAAGAATCAAAAAATATGAAAATGCGGAATGTATCCAAAACCAAAAACCAAAAGTTTTAACTAAATAAGAAACCCCTGCACTTTCCTGGAGAGAGAAATCATGTCTCACCAAGCCCAGCCAGGGATCCAGCCAAACGAAAATAATCGTGAGCATGGGAATAATCCAGATCAAAGAATCCTTCTGGCCCAATTTTGCTTTTGAATCCTCATCTTTTTTTAGTAGACGAGTTCCAAACCTGAACCATAAGACCGGAAGGACTGTAATGGAAATATATTGAATATTAGCCCAGACCAGTTTTGCCCATAAATCCTGGCTAAGGATTTCTAAGCCGTTACTGAAGGCCCAGGAGGCGGTTGCAGCCATGATCCACCCCATGAGGCGTCCGCTGCGGGAATCTTTTGACCGGGATCGAAGAAATAACCTCAGATGAAAGGAAACCAACGAGGATAAAAAAAGTAAAACGAGGGAGACCATCAATATCACTATTGCTCACACCTTAGGCCATTTTTTGTTTAAGAGGCACTGATTCCAGTTTAAACTACATTCAGTGAGAATCAAGCTAAATTATGAACCCATGTCCATTAAATGCAATTTATTATTGACATAATGCAATTTATACCATACATTAATTTTGGAAATTATTTTAAAAGGGAGGTAATCCATGCCGGCGAACAAAATCAAGATCGCCCGAACAGAAAAAGATATGAGTCAAGAAGACTTGGCAAATGCCGTGGAAGTCACGAGGCAAACCATTGGTCTCATCGAGGCGGGAAACTACAACCCCACCCTCAACTTATGTATCCGCATTTCCCAGGTTCTGGAAAAGACCCTGGATCAACTTTTCTGGGAGGTGAAAAAGTGAACTTATTTAAAAAATTGGAGTCCTGGCTTCTCTATTGGGGATCCCAAGATGAAAGAGTCCGTGCTGGGGCAGATAAGGCAGGCCACATCGGGTTTTATA
>CAZUXL010000022.1:7074-13345 GCA_964624355.1 uncultured Spirochaetales bacterium | reverse complement strand
CTCCTCGGGGCAGGCCCTGTTTTTCTCTTTTAACAAATTCCACCGTTTCTACCTCTCAGATTGAAATTCTTCCAGGTTTTGAATACTATAAGCCCACTATGACGGCAAACCAACTCAGAAAAAAATACGTGGACTTTTTCAAGTCCAAAGGCCATGCAGAAATCTCCGGCAAATCCCTGATTCCCGACAACGATCCCACAGTCCTCTTTAACACCGCTGGGATGCAGCCCCTGGTTCCCTACCTTCTGGGCGAAAAACATCCACTGGGAACCCGACTTACAGATGTGCAAAAGTGCGTTCGCACCGGGGACATCGAAAGCGTGGGGGACCCCAGTCACCTGACCTTTTTTGAAATGTTGGGGAACTGGTCCCTGGGGGACTATTTTAAGAAAGAAGCCATCTCCTGGTCTTTTGAATTTCTCACCAGCCAGGATTGGCTGGGGATCGACAAATCAAAACTTTGGGTCACCGTTTTTGCCGGTGAAGACGGCATCCCCCGGGATGAGGAGTCCGCTGATATATGGAAATCCCTGGGAATCCCCGCCAGCCGGATTTCCTACCTGGGCCGAAAGGACAACTGGTGGGGTCCTGCGGGTGCCACGGGTCCCTGCGGTCCTGATTCGGAAATGTTCTACGACACCGGGCGGGAATGTTCCAAAGGAGCCTCCTGCGATGGACCGGCCTGCGGCTGTGGAAAATGGCTGGAGATTTGGAACGATGTATTCATGCAGTACAACAAACAGGCTGACGGTTCCTACGCCCTCCTCCCCAAGCCCAATGTGGATACGGGGATGGGTGTGGAGCGTACCTCCACCATTCTCCAGGGACACAAAAGCGTTTATGACACGGAACTCTTCGGACCCATCATCCGGGCACTGGAAAAGGAAATCGGCCACACTTACGGCACCGACGAAGTCAAAGACACCAACATTCGTATTATTTCCGACCATGTGAAAACCGCCTGTTTTATCCTGGGGGATGACTTGGGGGTAAAACCTGCTAACCTTGGCCAGGGGTACGTCCTCCGGCGTCTGATCCGCCGGGCTATCCGATGCGGACGAAAACTAGGGATCACCAAACCATTCTTGAGAATCCCTGCGGCTGCCGCTCTGGAAATCTACCGAGGGATCTACGATGAAGTCTCTGGTCGAGCACCCATGATCTTTGAAGAATTGGCTCGGGAAGAGGAAAAATTTCTTAAAACCTTGGAACACGGGGAAAAAGAATTTGAAAAAATGCTCCCCGGCCTGTTAAAAAATCCAAAAAAAGAGATCTCCGGCCGATTAGCTTTCAAACTCTACGACACCTATGGGTTCCCCATTGAAATCACCGAGGAAATGGCGTTGGAAAATGGAATGACTGTGGATCGTCCTGGGTTCGACGAAGCTTTTGCCAAACACCAGGAACTTTCCAAGGCCGGTGCGGATAAAACTTTCAAAGGGGGACTGGCTGACAGTAGTGAAATGACCACCAAGCTCCATACCGCCACCCACCTGCTCCATAAAGCCCTGCAGATCGTCCTGGGTCCTGAGGCCAAACAAAAAGGATCCAACATCACCCCTGAAAGACTGCGGTTCGATTTTAGCCATTTCCAGAAAATGACCGACGAAGAAGTGAAAAAAGTGGAGGACTTGGTGAACCAACAAATTCAAAGGGCTCTGCCCATTACCATGACCCTCATGAGTTTGACGGAGGCCAAGGCTCTGGGCTCCATGGCCTTGTTCGGAGATAAATACGAGGAAACGGTCAAAGTCTACAAAATGGGTGATTTTTCCATGGAAGTTTGCGGAGGTCCCCATGTGGAAAACACCCAGGTGCTGGGGACCTTTAAAATTCAAAAAGAAGAGGCCTCTTCCGCGGGAGTTCGCCGTATAAGAGCCGTCCTAATTTGACCAACGGCCTGCCGCTGATTACACTTCCATCATGAGGCGGCAGGTACTTAAGGAAATTCAAAGCATTCACGAACTGGGTGATAAAATCTGGACTGCAGATAGTCTGCCAGAAGTCCTTCAGTCCATCACCGATAGGATTGCTGTGCTTCTCCCCGCTGACCGGGTTTCCCTGATAGCCTTCGATCTCGCCCATAAAAAAGTTAATCATTTCATCCGGGGCGGGGAAGGTAAAGATAAAATCCACACCTCGGTTCAATATGAGGAGCTACAAGCAGGCCTCAGCGGCTGGGTTCTCGCTAACTTAAAGCCAGCCCTCTCCCCAAAAAATAAACCTGACATCCGGGAACCCCCAGCGGTCCAAGCCAGACGAAAAGAAACCTTTTGCGGTGCCATGGTTGTCGTCCCCCTCCTCCATGGGGAGAATATTCTAGGAACCATCACGGTGATCAACCGTCCTGATCAAAAAAATTTCTCATCCCATGACGTGGAACTTCTTCAGTTTTTTGCCAACTACTCCGCCATTATCATTGAAAATGCCCGGCTGATATTGGAGCTTAAGAATGCGAAAACCGAAGCCGAAATCTCAGAAAGGTCGAAGAGCGAATTTCTTACCAATATGAGTCACGAGCTCAGGACACCCCTGGCATCGGTGATTGGTTTTGCCGATCTTCTTGCCCATTCACCCCTCACCCCAATGCAGGAGGAGCAGGTGCAAGCCATTCAACTAGGGGGTGAGGTTCTTCTATCGGTAATCAACGATATCCTGGATCTGGCAAAATTAGACGCCGGCCGCTTGGAATTGGATAACCACCCCTTTGATTTAAGACTGTTAATTCGCCATACCACCCAGTTATTCACCCCGCAAATTCAAAAAAAAGGATTGAAAATATCC
This sequence comes from uncultured Spirochaetales bacterium, assembly GCA_964624355.1. Classification (GTDB taxonomy): domain Bacteria; phylum Spirochaetota; class Spirochaetia; order JABEVK01; family JABEVK01; genus CAZUXL01. Next base: position 10,561 of record CAZUXL010000022.1, on the reverse strand, counting down.
ACCCAGGTGAGCACCCGCATTCCTCTTCAATTTTTAGGGGATTCCAATAGGATACGGCAAATTTTAATCAATCTCTTGGGTAATGCGGTAAAATTCACATCCCAGGGGCATATAAAATTAGTCGTCACGGGGACTCCCGACCCCCGGGGCCTTTGGGAACTGCTTTTTTCCGTGGAAGATACGGGTATCGGCATCACTTTGGAACAAATGGATAAGTTGTTCCAACCTTTTTCCCAGGGTGATTCCACCATATCCCGGGAATACGGGGGGACCGGATTGGGGCTCATTATTTGCCGCCGTTTGTGCCTGATGATGGGAGGGGATATAAGTGTTCAAAGCGAACCGGGAAAAGGAAGCCGATTTTTTTTCCACCTCTCATTCACCCCTTGGGAAGAAAATGAGAAAGAATCTTCCCCTGGTTCTCCATACCCCAGCCCACCCATAAGTTTTAGGGTTTTGCTGGTGGATGATACCTTGGTGAATAGAAAAGTCATTGGCTCCATGCTCCTTAAATTGGGACATCGGGTTACTCCGGCGGAAAGCGGAAAAAAAGCCATTGCACTCTGGCAAAAGGATGTCTTCGACGTAATTCTTATGGATGTGGCCATGCCTGAAATGGATGGGTACGAAACCACCAGAGAGATCCGAAAATTGGAAAAAAGTGACCAAAAAATAAAGATATTTGCCATCACTGCCCATTCGGACAATAGCGATCGAAAGATGGCGGAAGAGGCGGGAATGAATGGCTATATCACAAAACCCATAAAACTCCAGCAACTTCAGGAAGCTCTAACTCCCCTATCCCGAATCTATCAAATATAAGCTGCCCTTTGGCCACAACTCTTTCTAAACCTGAAATACTTGTGGAAACAAAGATTCTTCCACCATCAATTTTCAGATAATCCGGAAAATCTTCTTGGGAAAAGCGCAAAATCCGGGGATTATGTTATATTAATTGGGGATAGGCCAGAAGCAAGGGGTTTGTAATGTTGGATTTTTTAGTACGACTGCTGTTGAGAGTGTTCATCCGGATCGAAGGCCGGGAAGAAATGGAAAAAGTGCCCCTCCAAGGTCCGGCTTTGGTGGTCATGAATCATATCAATTTTCTGGAAGCCCCCTTATTTTACAATCTCTACAAACCCCGGCCCATGTGGGCGATGGCTAAGACTGAACTCTGGTCCAACCCTTTTTTTGGAGTATTTGTCCGCCGATGGGGAGCCATCGCCGTGAAGCGGGGGGGATCGAACCGGGAGACCTTTGCATTGGTTAAAAAACTACTCGACAAAGGCCATCTGGTAGCCCTCGCCCCGGAGGGAACCCGAAGTCGCAGGGGTACTCTTCAAAGGGGGAAACCCGGCATAGCCATACTAGCCCATGAAACCGGGGTTCCCGTCATTCCTGTGGCCCACTGGGGGGGACAGAACTTTTGGCGCAACGCCCGCCATTTGAAACCCACCACCATTCACCTCAGGGTTGGAACACCTTTTATCCCGGAGGCCGCCCTGGGTAAAACCGCCCGACAGGACGTGGCGGACCAGGTAATGCTCCACATCGCCCACCTCATGCCGCCGGAACTCCAGGGATATTATTCCCAAAAAATTATGGGAAACTGACCATGGCTTATCAACTCATGGGCACAGCCAAATGCAAAGAGACCCAAAAGGCCCAGAGGTGGCTGAAAGAACGGAAGGTGGAGTTCCATTTCCTGGATCTGGATAAAAAACCCCTCTCCCCAGGAGAACTGGACAATATAGCCGGGGCCCAGGGAGGCCCCGGGAATTTGGTGGACACCTCAAGTTCCATCTTCCAAAAAGCAGGTTTGAAATATATGGACTACGACCCCAGAACGGAACTTTTAGAAAAACCAGGACTGGTTAAAACCCCAATTCTCCGGGAAGGGAAAAGATCCCTGGTGGGCTTTGATCCCCAAAAGTATAAGGAATTTACCCATGGATGATGAGACCTTTGCCGCCTATTTGGACAAGGCCTTTACCGCCTTACAGACTAAACAAGAAATTTTACAAACTACGTACAATTTAGGATCGTTTGAGGAGTACGCCTTGGATGTGGATAATCGGAGAATCATTTTTTCCGGTAATGCCACTGGGCGTTTGGTTTTCGATGTACTGGTAATCGGCAGCTGGGCTGTGGAAACCTCCACCTTTCTCTGGGGTTGGGCCGATGGAACACTTCCCCTGGAAGTTCGCAAGCACAGCGAGCGGATCAAAGCCTTGTATGCCATCACGGGAATTGAAATATTTCAAAAAGACCGGTTTGATGCGGATGAAGCCATAGCTCTGGAACTCAGCGCCATGGCCGTGGATGTCACCGGGTCCCTCGGGTTTTACAGAGTCCCCGGTGATGGGTTTTTCAGGTATTTAGCCCTGGAAAAAGTTTTAGGCGATTAACTTTTCCACAATCCGTGGAGGTTGCAATAGGACCGGATTTTCAATCCCTGGTTCAGGGGGACATAAAATTCCGCCTCCGGTTTATCCCCCGGTTTGAGGGCCATACGGTTCACATAATCCCCGTTAATCACTTCTATCCATTCGATAAAGTGTTCTGGGGTCATGGGATGAGGAGTGGATCCGACTACCACTTTCACTCCGTATTTCCCCTCCACAGCCATGGGAACGTGTTTTTCATTTTTGAAATCCGCAGTTTTTTCTTCCAAAAGGGACATGGGCTGACCACAGCACTCGGGGGTGCAGTGACCCCCGTGGGTTATCTCTGCCATATTTCCGCATTTTTCACATTTGTAAATTTCCAACAGCTTTGTCATGTTTATCTCCTGGCTTTCAGAATGATGGACTTGAGCCATTCCGTCAAGTTCCGAGATAAATCCTTACGCTAGGGATGAGTAAACGCTGCGCATGCAGATCACGCTGCGAGAACCTATTCAAATCCTTTTGCATAGGTTGTGATGGACTGCCAATCTTTCTTTTCCAACCAAGCTGGTTTAAACAAACTCCCCCCCAGGGCGACACCGGAGATCCCCGCCTTTAGGTAAAGGGGCCAATTTTCCAGGGTCACACCTCCGCAGGCCAAAAGGGGTACCTGATCGAAGGGGCCTTTCAGGTCCTGGATATAAGAAGCCCCCCCCAAGGCTCCCACGGGAAAGACTTTCACCAGGTTAGCCCCCAGTTCCCAGGCTTGCCACACTTCTGTGGGGGTCAGAGCTCCGGGAAAAACCGGGATTCCCTCTTGATTGCATGTATGGATAACCTGGGCGCATATATTGGGGGTAACAATAAACCGGGCTCCGGCTTTTAGAGCCCTCTCCAATTCGGAAGGATTTCGTACCGTACCTGCGCCAATCAAGACCCTATTCCCGAAGGCTTTCACACAAGTGGCTATCTGAGCCTGGGCATGGGCGCTGTTCATGGTGATTTCCAAATAGGTGAAACCCCCGGTTAGGGCAGCCTCAAAAGCCGGGAGGAGACAGTCATCGGGAAGGTTTCTGGCAATGCCAATTTTTATCATGGGG
>CAZUXL010000022.1:0-7064 GCA_964624355.1 uncultured Spirochaetales bacterium | reverse complement strand
CTACCTCTAGGTAGCCCGCTAACTTCTTCTGCGGATTTTTATCATGGGGAGACCCCTTCCTGTTTAGACTATTTATCCATGGGTTCGGGGGTCGTGAGTTTATCGTAGAACCCCACCAGGTCCATTTTTTCCGGACTGTCCCTGTACTCGATGGCCACCCGGGGATGTTCATTGAGCATCCCGGTGATCATGTAAGGAAGGATATATCCCCACTCAATTTCCTGACTCAAAGGTATAAAATGATCCTGGATAATCTTTAAAACCGGCCTGACGTTGTACTTGGGATTTTTCAAAAAGGTGAGAAGAAGTTCCAAAGGACAGTTTCCTGGCCCCCGACCGATACCATACACCGAGGCATCCAGAATATTAGAACCATCGATGATGGCCTGGATGGTGTTGGCAAAGGCCAATTGGCGGTTGTTGTGGGTATGGATGCCCAAGGTCTTTCCGGGAAGGGCCTTTTTGTACTTTTTCATGAGGAAGGTCACGTCTTCGGAGTACATATTTCCGAAGGAATCCACCACGTACACGTAGGGCACGGGGGTATCGGCCAATTGGCACAAGGCCTCATCGATATCCTTTTCCAAATTGGTACTCACCGCCATCATGTTAATGGAGGTCTCGTACCCCTTGTCCTGTATCATCTTCGCCAGATCTATGGCCTTGTCGATATCTTTCACATAGCAAGCCACCCGGATAAGGCTGAAAAGAGACCCAGAAGCCGGGAGGATATCGGTGGAATTCACCCGGCCGATGTCCACCATGGAAGCCAGTTTCATTCCCTTGGGATCCACATCCCCCAGGACCTTTTTCACATCCTCTTCATCGCAAAATCGCCATTTCCCATAAACCTTGGGGTCAAAAAGGGTCTTGGGGGCCTTGTACCCGATTTCCATATAGTCCACCCCAGCCTCGGCCAGAGCCTGGTAGGTAGAACGGACTAAAAGATCGGAAAACTGCCATTTATTGATAAGTCCCCCGTCCCTAATGGAACAGTCGAGCACTTGGATTTCAGGTCTGTACATGGCCCTCTCCTCTTAGTATTTCATCCGGTTCATCATTTCGTTCACCTGATGATTTTTAATTCCCCGGCGTTGAAACAAGCCTAAAGTGGCCAGGGCTTCGTCCCGGCGATTCATCTTGAACTGGCACTCCGCAATTTCTATATAAAGCCGGGCGTTGTTCGGATCGTTTTTCAGGATGCCGGAAAGGCTGTTCACCGCTTCCTGGTACCGGCCTTTTTCCTTATGAATCAGGGCGAGACCTAGAACGGCGTAGATATCGAACTCTATATTCAGAGCTTCCTGATAATTCTTCTCCGCTTCGTCCAGCCGTTCCAACTGCCGAAGGGCGTCCCCGGCTCGGGTCAGAATGACCTTGTTGTGGGGGTCTTTTTCCAGAATGCGGTTCCAGTATTCCAGGGATTTACCCATCTGGTTCATTCCACGGTAGCAGTCCGCCATGCCGAAAAGGGCATAAAAGTTGTAGGGTTCCACGGCGAGAACACTTTGGAAATAGGGAAGACCATCCTGGTAGGTTTTCAATTTCCTGTGGCAATTTCCCAAACTGGTGAGAACCCTCACATCCGCATGGGCGGTGTCGGCGGTGTAAACCTTTTCCCAGTAGAGAAGGGCTTCCCGATAATCCTTGAAATCATAGTGGAGATGCCCCAGGCCGATGAGGGCGTAGGCATTCCCCTCCTCCACCGCTAGAACCTTCAAATAGGTCTCTTTGGATTTTCCGAAATTTCTCACCTTTCTATAGGCGTCGGCCACTCTGGTAAGAACCGTGATGTTTTCATCATCCTGCTTCAGGTACTCTTCCCAGATTTCCAAGGCTTTGGAGAATTGGTTGGTGGCTTTATAGCAGTCCGCCAGGCCAAAAAGTGCGTAATTATTCCCAGGATAAACGGTGAGACATTTCTGGTAGAAGTCCATGGCTGTGCGCTGATCCCCCCGTTTCCGGGCCACATCCCCCAACCCCACCAGAGCATAGTTATTGGTGGCATCCAATTCCAGGATCTGACGAAAAGCCTTTTCAGCCTCCTCTAAAACCCCTTCCTTGAGATAATTGTACCCTTTCTTGGAAAGCTCCGCCAAGTGATCGTTCCCGTCAGGAATGGGATGAAGTGGGTGTTCCAACTGCAGATTTAATTCATTTACTTCGTCCATCTATCACTCCTTAAGCCATTTCCTGACTGCTTTGGTCAGGAGAATGATTACCGCCTCTGCCTTATCCGGTGCAGGGGCCATTTTGTACATTTGTAGGGCGGACAGGGCATCGCCCCTATCCATAAAACGGTCCCCCAGGCGGATCATTCCGTCGGAGTACCCCGTGGCCACAAAAATCTTTTTTGCCTGGTCAAAATCCCCATCGGTAAATAAGGCATTCCCTTTCCTGATCAGATGAACCTTCTGTTCTGAACTGAGCTTGGGAGCCTCCGGCCGGGTGATTTTGATAAACCCTTCTCTGGGAATATTTCTCAGGAAGTCCTCTTTATCCATGGAATTTTCCTCAATATAGTCTAATTGACGGTTAAAAGCAAAGGGGATGTGAGCCTTTTCGTCATAGGAATATCAAAGAACTCCTTTGGTTGAAGGGATAACCCCGGCTTTGGGGGCATGGGCCATGGAAAGCGCCCGTCCGAGGGCTTTAAAAAGGCTTTCCACCATGTGGTGGGAGTTGGTTCCGTACCGGCAATGGGCGTGGAGATTTATACCGCCCCGGTTGGTCAGGGCGATCAAAAACTCCCTCACCAAGGCCAAGTCAAATTTCCCCGCATGGGTCTGGGGAAATTCCGCTTGAATCACCCAATAAGGCCGGTTACACGCATCAATCACCACTTCCGACAGGGCTTCATCCATGGGAATGATGGAATGCCCGTACCGATGGATGGAGGGATTTTTCTCCCGGGCTTGCCTGAACGCATCCCCCAGAACCAGGCCCAGGTCCTCCACCAAATGATGGTCATCCACCTCCAGATCCCCCGTGGCCTTCACTTCCAGGTAAAACCCCCCGTGGAAGGCCATGGCATTAAGCATGTGGTCAAAAAACGGGATCCCCGAGTTCAAAACTGGGGATAGAGCTTTCCCCAGGTCCATGGTCAATTCAATTTTTGTTTCTTTGGTTTCCCGTTTTACGGTGACGCTGCTCATGGTTTTAATCCTTGTGCTTTTTTCAGAATATCGACCAGCTCGCCGATTTCCTTGTAATAAAGTTTGAAATAGGCGGGATTAGCCAGAAAGCTCACCCGGATATCCTTTAGTTTCTCCACCACTTCCAGACCGTTGGCCTTGAGGGTGGAGCCGGTTTCCACCAGGTCCACGATCCAGGGAGCCAAACCCAAAACCGGGGCCAATTCCACCGATCCGTCCAACCGGACCACTTTCACCGGAAGTCCCTGGGCATGGAACCAATCCCGGGTGAACCGGGTAAATTTGGTGGCCACGGTCCAAGTACCGGGAGCCGGAACACCGGGGCGGTCTTTTTTAGCCGCCAGGCACATGGAAGTTCCCCCGTAGGGCATCTCCATAAGCCGGGTAAATTCCAAACCGGACTCGTAAACCACGTCTTCACCGCAGACCCCCAGGCCTGCGATACCATGACTGACGTAGGTGGGAAGGTCCGAGTTCTTCACAAGCATGATCCGCAGGCGACCGGTGGAATCATGGGCCACCAGTTTACGGTCGGAGAAGTCAAAATCCATGCCCACACAGTGGAAGTGCTCCTGGACCTGGTCAAAAAGCCGGCCTTTGGGAAGGGCGAGTGTTAAGGGTTCTTTCATAATTCTATCCTAGGGTGCAGGCTTGCCCTGCGAGTCGGAGTTTATTGGCATTTTGAAGCCTTTCCTGGAAGTTTTTCCCCTGAGCCCCGTCGATTTTGGGAGGATGGAAACGCTCCGGCCGGTCCACCAAGTTTTCCACCTTTTTAAGCATGAGGGAGAATCCCACCGAGGGGGAATTCAAACCGAACCGGGACAGAAGGTGGTCGTATCGCCCACCGGCGGCGATGGCATCCCCCACTCCCGGATGGTAAGCCTGGAAAACCAGACCGGTGTAATACTCTTGACGGCCAATTTCCGAAAGATCCAGACGAAAATGATCCTTTCCGCAGGCTTCTTCCAGGGTTACTAAGGTAGTCAAAAGTTTATCCCAGGCGGCCTTCACCGGACCTTGAAGGAGGTCTGAAAACTTTTTTTCCCATTCCCGAGCCTGGGCAAGATCTCCGATGAAGGAGAAAAACTCCTCCTCTCGACCTAAAGGATATTCAGATGATAATCCAGCGGACTGAAAGGCCCGGGTGAGTATTTTTTTCTGTATCCCACTCTTGTCCGCGTCCTGAGGAATTAAAAGGTCAAAAAGTTCCCGGGAACCCAAGTGGATGCGGGCCTTTTCCAGCCCGAGAAGGTTTAAAACTTCCTGTAAGAGCAGGAGGATTTCCCAATCCCCCTCGGGACCGGCGGAACCTACGAACTCCGCACCAATCTGGTAAAATTCGTTGGCGGAAATATCCTCCAGATCCTGATGCCGGAGAATGGCGTCATTGTAAAATACCCTCAGGGGAATATGGCCTTCCGAAAGACTCATCCCTAAAGCCCGGGCTAAAAACAGGGTAATGTCATTGCGTAAAAGAAGGAGGTCCCCTTCCCTGTCCACCAAACGGTAAGCTTTGTCTGGATCGGGAACGTAAGGAGCATAGAGATCATAAAAGTCGAAAACCGGAGTTTGAACGGGGAGATAACCCCAAAGATGGAAAAGACTTTGAATCTGGGTAGTAAGACTTTGGCGCCGGTAAGCATCTTCCAAAAGAAGACCTTCCGCCCCCTGAGGTGTTTTATATAGAAATTTCTGACTTTTTTCCAAAAGAAACTCCCTGGCAAGATATAAGAATGAATATAACAGAAATAAACTTGAAAAAAATAGCCCCTGGGTTAAACTGTCAACGCGGGCGTTGCCTGTCAAGTTATTTCTAATGTTAGGGAGATGCCCATGCGCATATCTATCCTCTCCTTGATCTTCAGTGCCCTGATACTATCAGGAGCCCTGTCTGCTCAAGGCTTTTCACCGTCGATTCCCAATGGGGATTCCAAGTCACCCACAGCTTTAGTGACCCAAAATTTTTTTACTGAGGCCGCGGACCAATACCTGAACGTTTTCCGTTTTGGTGATCTGCGAGACCTGGTTTTCTTTTTCCAACTGGATCCCGCCACTGTTTCTACAAATGATAACAATCCATCAACCGTGCCTATGAAAGTCGGCTTGGGATCTTGGTGGACCAAGGACCTCTACGGAGCTGGTCACTATGAATTCAGCTCCAGCATTACAGGAGCTAACAGTATAAATCAAACTTTGAACGAAGTTAAAAGTTTCGATGCGGCTACCAATGTTTACCTCGGCCGAACTGTTACAAAAGCTGGAACTGTTAACTTCACGGAAACCTATAAAAACTCCCCTGCGGCGTTCCTAGGTTTGCGCTTGGGAAACATGCTTCTGGGAATAAGGTCTTTAACCGATATTTCGGGATCTTACAAAACATCGACTTTTGATACAAGTTATTCCACCACGACCTCATCGGAAAACTTCGTTCGCAACGCAGCGGATCAGATCACCTCCAGTTCTGGGACGGTGTATGACCCCGCAGGAAAATACGGTGCTGGTTACATTGCACAGCAAATCCTTGTGGGACTCAGCCTTCCCTTGGGTTCAGGAAATCTGAAGACTTCTGGTGGTCTTCTGCTAAAAAAAGCTGACACCACTCGATTGGGCGCCGTGGAAACCTACACCGGTGGACAGAGCGGCTTCGGATCCTTTTCTGGTTTTGGAGTTGCGGGAACCATCGAAGGGGTAAGCGCCTATACTTACTCAAAAGCCCGGTATGAGAGCGATAACTTGGAATTAGCCCTCCCTTTAACCGGAGCTTTGGAAATTCCTTTTAACCTATTTGAAGCAAAATCCTTGTTCAGCGGGGGACTGGAATATGCCCCAACACTGCGATTCTGGGGATCGAACATCAATAACGAGACCGGGGCTGAGGCTGCTGTTTCTGAAGGGACATACCTCAGAACTTATACCAGGACCATCACACAAGACGCCATCACAGGATTTTTCACCACCACTGCCAAGGACATAAACGCGGCAAATGTGATGACGACTTACAATCTGGATATGGAAAATGCGATCCGATTACCCGTATCCGTGGAAGTTCAGCCTTCCACAGCTGTGAGGTTCGCCCTCGGTCTTACCCCCAGACTCACTTTGACAAATAAGGACAGCACGAACCAAACCAAATCCGTGGAAACCACAGTGGTGGACGATGGGGATGGGATAGCTGCATCCCTCGATCCTGAGGACTCCACCACGGTCGTAAGCAAAGTGTCCCCCATTCAGCAGTTAAAAATCGGTTCTACCAAAATCGATTTGGACTTCAGTGCAGGGGTACAAGTGGAGCTGGTGAAAGATCTTCTTCGTTTGAATCTGGGAACCAGCGTTACTTCTAATATCCTTAACAGAACGACTACGGACTATGTCTACACCGGCCTGGATACCACGGTTACCCAGACTACCACCATGGGAAATACCGTCACTGGATCAGTGGTGGCTGCAAATCCCATGAATCCTGATGCCTCCTACACAATTCAAGATACTGCGGCGGCCAGCAATGTTCAGAGTTTCATCGGTCTTACCTTGTTTTTAAATCCCAATGTGACTTTTGATTTCAAAATGAACACTACCAAAGCTCTGAATCTCACCGCCACATCCGGCGGTATCGCAGGTGGCGGGGGATTTTTTGACCTAACCAACTATAAAATACTCATGACTGTGAAACTCCCCTCCCAGGGAACCGGTCCTGCAGTACCAGAAGGGACAAACTAATGAAAAAATCAATTTTTAAATACGGGGCACTCCTAAGTATCACGGCACTCTTGGCTGCCTGTGCGCCAGGACTGAGTACCTTGATAGACAATGCCCTGGGTGCGGATGCCATCGACGGCGCCCACCAACCAACCACCGCAGGTTTGACCCTGGCCTACTCATCCCAAACGTCAAACCTCAGAAATACCAATA
>CAZUXL010000021.1:0-34591 GCA_964624355.1 uncultured Spirochaetales bacterium | reverse complement strand
TCACCGAACAGGAAGAGATTTTCGCCACCCAGATGTCTCAAGACGAATCCCTTCAATCAAAACCTGAGAACGTCAAACAGGGAATCTTGAAAGGAAAAGTCAACAAGCTTCTTGCGGAGATCTGCCTCGTGGATAAGCCATTTATCCGGGATGACAAATCCACCGTGGCTCAAGCCTTGGAAAAAGCTTCCAAAGAAATGGGCACAAAAATCGAACTGGTTGCTTACAAGCAGCTTCGGATCGGTCAAGACAACTAATTAACCGGGCTGGTGGGTTCTCCTGCCAGCCCTTTTTTACTGGGGAGAATAAATATGAGTGCGTACAAGTCCGATGCTGAAACAAAAATGAAAAAATCCATCCAAAGTTTAGTGGGTGAATTCAACAGTATCCGTACTGGCCGAGCCAGTACCGCCCTTTTTGATAAACTCATGGTGGAAGCCTACGGTTCCAAGACCCCCCTGAACCAAGTAGCAAATATATCCATTCCTGAAGCCCGCCTCGTGGTTATTCAGCCCTGGGATAAAACCGTCATCGGAGACATCGAGAAAGCCATTCTCGCTTCTGAACTCTCCTTAACCCCCAACAACGACGGAAAAGTAATCCGTCTCAACATACCTCCCCTGACCGAGGATAGACGTAAAGACCTGGCTAAACAATCCAAAGCCACTGCGGAAAACGCCCGGGTTGCCATCCGAAATATCCGCCGGGATGTGAACGAGTCCCTTAAAAAATCTTTAAAAGATGGGGATCTCACGGAAGATGACAATAAAAAGGCCTTGGATGAGATCCAAAAAGTCACTGACCTTTACATCAAAGAAGTAGACAGGATGGCCGCTGAAAAAGAAAAAGAAATAATGGAAGTGTGATGACTGAATTCTCACTTCAAGGCCCCATTCCTAGCCACGTGGGCATCATCATGGACGGCAATGGACGCTGGGCTAAATCAAAAGGATTTCCCCGTTCTAAAGGCCATGAAGAGGGAATGAAATCCGCAAAAATTGCAGCTAAAACTGCCTCGGATTATGGAATCAAAGTCCTCTCGCTTTATATTTTTTCCACAGAAAATTGGAAGAGAACTCAGGAAGAAGTTTCTTTTTTAATGTTCCTCATTCGGAATTATTTAAGAAAAGAATTTCAATTTTATAAAGACAATAAAATTCGCATCATCCACACTGGCGATATGAACGGCCTTCCCCCAGAGATTCAAAAAGAACTTCGATCGATTATGGAAGAAACTGAGAGCTTTACTGGCTTAAAGTTAAACTTAGCCATCAACTATGGTGGTCGAGATGAAATCCTCAGAGCAGCAAATAGAATACTTTCTAAATCTTGTTCCAATCCTTTGACAGAAAAAGATATTCAAAATGCTCTGGATAACCCCGAATTACCGGATACGGATTTAATAATCCGCACCGGGGGAGACCAAAGGATTAGTAATTTCCTGCTCTGGCAGAGTGCTTACGCTGAGCTGTATTTTACTCAAAAATTTTGGCCTGATTTTTCTAGAGAAGATTTTGACCAGGCTTTGTCAGAATTTCAAAATAGACAAAGAAGATTTGGGGGATACAATGAATAAATGGGTTTCCCGATCCTTTATATTTTTTATTGGATTTCCCCTGTTGGTGGGGGTGATGATTTTTGATTTTGGAAATCATCTAGTAGCAAACCTCACCATCGTTTTTTTCTCGGCTTTAGGAGCCATGGAAACCGGATCGCTCTTAGCTTTAAAAGGCTTTCCCATCAACTTCTACATGCGGCCCATTCTTGGGGCCTCCTTACCCATTTTAGCTTATTTGGAAGTAATGGGACTCACCGATGCCTCCGTCACCTTAGTTGTAGTTTCCCTTCTGGTGGGTATGGTTTTTGTCCGGCAGATTTACACCAACCAGGATCCAGAAATCCAACTCATCGCCAACAAAGTGTCCGGAAATCTCCTGGTCCTTATTTATCCCGGTCTATTTTTATATTATCTGGTAAAGGTAAGCGGGCTTGACCATGCAACTATCGCCCTCCCTGTATTCTTTTTTATTACTTTTGGAAACGATGCCATGGCCTTTACCATAGGCAGCCTTTTGGGGAAAAAATCAAAAAAGCCCTTTGTAGTTAGTCCCAATAAAAGTACCGTAGGTTTCGTAGGCGGACTTTTAATATCAGTAGTCATGTCAGTGGCTGCACAGATGATTTGGCCAAATGTTTTCGGTCCTCTCTGGATGATAATTATTATGAGTTTACTTTGGGGTGCCATGACGATTCTGGGTGATTTATTTGAATCCGCTTTGAAAAGGAGTGTGGGGGCTAAGGATTCCGGTAACCTCATTCCAGGCCGGGGGGGAGTTTTAGACTCCATCGATTCCTTACTCTTTACTGTACCCACCTACTATTACTATCTTTATTACGTGCAAAATCTCTCCCTCTAAGGAAACAAAATGGGTATTGAATCTATTCTTCTTGGACTTCTTGGTCTGGGAATTCTGGTGTTTTTCCATGAATTAGGACACTTTATTGCCGCCAGAGGCCTCGGGATTGAGGTGGAAGCTTTTTCTATTGGTATGGGTAAGATCCTAATTAAAAAAAAAATAGGTAAAACAGAATACCGACTAAGCCTCATTCCGCTTGGTGGATACTGTAAAATGAAGGGTGAAAACTTTCTCCTTTCGGCATTGGAAAATCCAGGTTCAGATCCTACTCCAGAACCAGGTTCATTTTATGCTGCATCTCCTTGGAAAAGAATAATAGTGGCTTTAGCCGGGCCGATCTTCAATCTAATTCTAACTTTTTCAATTTTTACTTCCTTAGCATTAATCACTTATCCCTACTACGGATCCGAACCCTTAGTTAAACCCATCACCACCGAAGGAATCTATAAACAGACTTCCCAATACTTTCCTTGGATAAGGGAGATGAAAAATATCAAGCTTCCAGGGGAATTATCCGGTATCCTCCCTGGGGACAGGATACTTAAGGTGAATGGTCATTCCGTTTCTAGCTTTCAGGATTTTCAAAAATTACTAAATAAAAACGGATTGAACACTCTCACCATACAAATCTCACGGAAAAATAGAGTTCTTGATATCTCGGCAACGCCCATGCCCGATCCCAGAAAAGGCATCACTTCAGGCGATCCCGTGATCGGCCTCTCAACCATTGCTTTACCTCTTATTCAGTCTGTAGCCCCTGGTTCTGATGCGGCTTTAGCAGACTTAAAATCAGGGGATCTCATTGTTGAGGTCAATTCTGTGGCCGTGGATAATGTATATGAAGTTTTCCAATTGATTTCCACCACAAAAGGAATTATCCCCATCGTGGTTAAAGACCAAAGCGGTACCATGGTCACAAAACAGATGATTCCCTCTGGAATAAAAACGGATACTTCCATGGGTCTAATTTTCTCACCTCTCTATATGAAACCTGGCAGCTCTCTTTTATCAGCCTTGGAAACAGGGTATGATGAGACCTGGGATTTATTTAATAAAACAGTAAAAAGTATAGGTCTTTTATTTACCACCTTTAATTTTTCTGAATCCTTATCCGGTCCCATTGGCGTGGTGGTAAATACGGGGATCATTGCTCAAAATGGATTTTCAGGTGGATTCCTCATGGGCTTAGTGGGCTTTCTCAATTTGGCAGCCTTTCTTAGTCTAGGTCTATTTATCATGAATCTTTTACCCATTCCTGTACTCGATGGCGGAACGGTCGTACTTAATTTTATCCAAATGTTCTTTCCAAAGCCGTTTAAACCCATCGTTTATGTTAGATTTCAACAAATTGGTCTTGTCTTTATTTTAGGACTATTGGTTTTTACCACGATCAATGATTTGATTAGACTTCCCTATTAATTGAGGTGTTTATGAGTTCTTATACTTGCTCTTGTGGAAAAATTTTAGAGTCCCCTTTAAAAAGTACCCTGATTCTAGATAAAGAAATATCAGCTCTAATTAATTCTGGTGATATTTTTAATGTTCCATGTAGCGATTGCGACCGCATTCTCAAAGTAGAAGAAAAAACAGATTTTTTCAGTCCTTCTAAGGATTATCATTTATTATTTATACCAGAAAATAGTCGAACTTCCTTTTTTCTTGGGAAGATAGCCATTGATCCAAGTGTGGATCGATTAGTTATTGGCTATAAAGAATTAAAAGAGAAATTATTGATGAGAGAAAATGGCTTAGATGATCAAATTTTGGAAATTTTAAAACTTTCATACATGTCCCGGCATAAAAAAAATATCAACCTCTACTTTAAGGAAATACAAAATGAAAAGTTGTATTTCTATGTGGAGGGCCTTAAGCTGGAAGAAATAGGATTGACCGCCATTTCTATGGATCTATATTTACAGAAACTTCAAGAAAAACTCATCTATCTAAAGGACGATGACATATTATCTTTCATCTCCCCTCCTTATGTAAACGCCTCTCAGATTGATGTAGAGGATGAAGAACTAAATTAATTGGGATTTTGCTTCTCACAGGCAGGATTTTTGTGCACTTGAAATATGGCAGTTTCCACAGCTTTTTGTATTTCAATTTTTGTAGATTCATCTTCTGCCATGGCGTAAATAGCCCCTAGCAAAGTAACTCTATAATTTGGCTTTGTGTGATTCAGTGCTAAGGCTGTCATATCCAAAACACACTCCGAGCAGGTACAAATTTCCGGATGTTGATTTAACTGTTTGTCCAATTCACCAATAATCCAATTCTCTTTTTCATTCACCAAAGAACTGAAGTCGTACTGTTCGCGAAAGGTCATAGGATTCCTCCAAACTAATTATAGAGTACCCTGGTTGATTTTCACAAGTTAATTAAAGATGATTATCTTCCATGGATTCAAATCTGGTGTATTGGGCAAGGAATCCCAGTTTTATAGTGCCCAGAGGACCATTTCTATTTTTTTCGATGATAAGCTGAGTTTCAATCACCGATGAAGACCCGTCATCTTCCTTATCATTGGATCTTTCCCGATGGAGGAACATGACCAGGTCCGCATCCTGTTCCAAGGAACCGGATTCCCTCAGATGGGACAGTGTAGGCCTTTTCCCCTCCACATCCCGGCTGACCTGGGATAAAGCCACAATGGGTATATCCAGTTCCCGGGCTAAGGCTTTTAACGATCGACTTATTTCCGCCACCTGTTCATGACGAGGAAGATCCCTGGCTTCAGGAGTGATAAGGGAAATATAGTCGATGAAAATAATTTCCACCCCTTCCTTCTTTCTCATTCTTCGGGCTTGTGCCCGCAAATCTAAAAGAGGAATATTGGGAGTGTCGTCGGTAAAAAAAGGCGCTTCATATATCCTGGAAACCGCTTGGGAAATATTCACAAAATCCCCAGGTTTTAACAGTCCGGATCTCAAATTTTTGAAATCCAATCGGGATTCTGAGGCCAGCATTCGCAGGAGAATCATGGGATTGGACATTTCACAGGTGAAAAATCCCACGGGTATTTTTTTATGCAGGGACATATAGGTGGCAAGATTTAGCGCAAAGGTGGTTTTACCAATGGATGGCCGTGCTCCCAGAATAATTAATTCCGCCTTATGAAATCCTGTGGTTAAACTATCCAGTTCTGGATATCCCGTAGGTATTCCGGAGAAGGCATTTTTATTCTTATGAAGCTCATGAAGTTTTTCCACCACACCGGGGATGAGCTCCCCCGCACTTTGATAGGCCTTGGATTGACGGTCTTCCACCAGTTCAAAGATTTTTTTCTCAGCCACTTCAATGAGCCCTCGACTCTCCATTCCATCTTCATAGGCCTTGGCCGTGATTTCTTGGGCCATGGAGATCACGTTGCGCCGGATGGAATCGTCCTTTACAACCTTGGCGTAATACTCCACATTGGCACTAGTCGGAACTGAGGAAGTGAGTTCAGAAATATAAGCAGGACCCCCGGATGCTTCCATTCGTCCGGCAGATTGCAAGGCTCTGGCTAAAGAAATAAGGTCGGGATTTTCTCCTTGATTTTTCAGATCAAGAAGAGTTTCGTAAATTAATTTATGGGAGTTTTTGTAAAAATCCCGTGGCCGGACAATTCCCACCACGGTATCAAAAGCCGAGGAATCTAAGAGAAGGGCCCCCAACGTCGCTTTTTCCGCATCATCGTTGTGCGGGGGCACCTTATCTTTGAGCATTTACTTGGAAGTAGCCTTCACTGTCACTTTCAAAGTAGCGTATTCTTTTTCCATGACTTTTACTTTGGCTTCGTAAACGCCCACGACCTTAATGGCGTTACCGGTAATACTGATGAGTTTTTTCTCCACCACGATACCTTTAGCAGCCAATAGATCGGCGATATTACCAGGTGTAACAGCACCAAAAAGCTTACCGTTGTCACCGGCGGACATGGTAATTTCAATCTCTTCAGCGTTGATTTTTTCTTTCAGAGAAAGAGCAATCTGCTTCTTAGCTTCTTTACGGGCTTCGATCTGAGCTTTTTTCTGTTCAAACATATGAGCAGCATGGGCGGAGAAAAGCACGGCAATTTTCTGAGGAATAAGGAAGTTCCGGGCGTAACCATTGGCCACAACCTTCACATCTCCCTCTTCTCCCAGATTGGGAACATCTTTGTTCAGAATGATTTTCATAATTCATTCCTCCAGGTAGTTTAAAATTTCAGTTCCTGCCTACCGCAGGAACCTGATGATGAGAGGGAACTCTAGTTCTTAACGTAGGGCAGCAGAGCCAAAACTCGGGCGATTTTAATCATCCGTGCCAGTTTCCGCTGAAACTTTGCAGAAGTACCGGTGATCCGGCGAGGAAGAATCTTGCCTCGTTCGGTGATAAACTTCTGAAGAATATCTACTCGTTTATAATCACAGGGCCATTTATGCACAGTGAATTTACAAACTTTCTTTTTGTAAAAAACCTTGCCACGACGGCCGCGATCACCGCCGTCTTTGCGATCGTCGCCCCCGCGACCACCGCGATCTCCCTGTCCGTCATCGTTGTCACGAATATCGTTTTCCATGGACATAAGTGTCTCCTTAAATATTAAAAAGGTATATCGTCGTCAAATCCGCCGCCGACTTCAAAGTCGGGTCCTGGTCCAAAGGAACTAGGAGCCTGAGGTCCGCTGGAACCTCGGGGTGCAGAAGATGGGACGGTAGAGGATTTCTCGCCAGACTGATTAGCCCGTCCGAGAAGTTGTATATCGTTGGCGGCAATATTAACCGATGATCTTTTCTGCCCGTCTTGTTCCCATCGATCTTGGCGCAGTTCGCCTTGAATGGCAATCTGTGTACCTTTGACCAAATACTGATTCAGAGATTCAGCTTGTTTACCAAAAAGTGAAACATCGAAAAAGCTAGCTTCATCGACCCATTGTTCCGCTTTTTTAGTTCTTCTGTTGACAGCTATGCTCATTTTGCCAATAGCCATACCACCAGCTGTGTATTTCAGCTCTGCATCACGGGTTAAACGACCGATCAGAACGACTTGATTTATATCACTTGCCATAAAATTCTAGACTTCCGAAACAATAAACAAGAACTTCAAGATTTCAGTCTGAAGTTTCAGGAGTTTATCCAATTCGACAATCTTATCCTGGGGAAAGTCCACCACAAACATGGTGTAATGACCTCTGGCCTGTTTCTTAATAGGATAGGCTAGAGTTCTATCCCCCATATCTTCTTCTTTCTGCACAGTAGCGCCGTAACGAGCAAACTCGCTCTTTACAAACTCAAGACCTTTCTTAAAAAGGTCCTCTTCTGAACGGAATATAAATGTAACCTCGTAGGTTCTCACCTGAATCCTCCTTCTGGACTTACTTGACCCACCACTTCACGGGTGGATAAAGAGGCGTTGAAAAAATACCATAACCATGGTTTAATGTCAATTGGAGAGGGAGTCCGGCAATGATAAACGAAATCAACTACGAGGAAGATCTTTTTCTCTTAAAAGGACTTATTAAGTTTTGGTCCGAAGGAATTCAAATTCCCGGAGACCCGGATTTTTTTTCTGAGAAACTCATGGACGACTTGGATTTCATCGAAGCCATCCTGACAAAATTGTGGAAATCCATTCAATCAAACGGCAATTTCATTTTTCGCGGAGAAATGTTGCACGACCTGGTAAATACTAAAACAACCTTCGCAATTCTTTTATCAAGCATCCTGCAAGCCGATACCACCATTAAAAAATCCTTAGAATCCATGTATCTTCAACTCAGGGCCATGAAGGAAAACCAATATTCTGAAGTAGAAACCATTCGCAAACAAATCAAGTCACTCCTGGGAGAAGAGGATCTGGAAGAGGATCTCATTACCCCCATGGAAATGGAATTTCTCCTACACAAGGAAGAGGACCTTTAACCCCCCCCCTATACCCAGAGATTAATGAACGTCTCCAATTTATCCTGGGTGAGTATTTTGTAATTTCCAGGAAACTCTATCCAATCTTTTTTCACATAACCCCAGACCGGAAGCCAACAATCGATCCGGGTGTCCAATTCCATAAAATGATCCGGTTGATCATCTAAAAAAACCACTGGCTCCCCCACCCCCCAGTTCCGGTCCATGACCATCTGTTTACTCTCCCCCGAGGCTTCCAGAACCCGCCCAGGATCCCAAGATATCCCTTGGAACTCTAAAATACGGAGGATAAAATCCGGCTTCTTAGTGGATAGTATCCAAACCTTAGGATTTAAACTCAGTCGATCCAACCAAGGTTTAAGTTGGGGAAACAAAGGATTCAATCCAAGCCACACTTCGGGATTCTCTTTAAGTATCTTATCCCGGGTTTCATATATTTTAGTTTTAAAAGACTTCATAGTATCCAATCCAGCTTTCTGCAGATAATCATCCATCTCATCTTGACTGGTCGGAGGGGGAAGTTTATCCACCAAGGATTGGATCAAAAGGTAATCTTCTCCGGATCTCACATAGGGACGCCAGAGACAAAAATCTTTATATCTCTTGTTTTGCGAATCCATATCCCCCAAAGGAATGGCAGGATCCACACCTGGAAACCAGGACAAATAACTACTGTAGTAACACTCAGGTAGGGAATCACAAATTACCCCATCAAAGTCCAGGGCTAAAATGGTCGAAATTTTGTTTTTCATCAGTGTTCTCCTTCATAATATTAGTGGAAATGATCTCATAACCACAAGAGAGCCCCACCCCACTTGACAGGATTTCCTGGGTAGGATAATTTATTGTTCATTCAGGATCTTAGCTCAGCTGGTTAGAGCGCCTGCTTCACACGCAGGAGGTCGTTGGTTCGAGTCCAATAGGTCCTATTCATCCGCTCCGCGGTAAAAAAAAGAGGTAATTATGTGCTCCAAAACTAAGAGAACCATGAGCCAACGCGCAGTGAAAATTGCAAAAGTTGAAAAACGGAAAGGTGCTAGAAACCGCAGAAAAGTGGTTACCTTGAAAAAGCTTGGTATTCTGTTCGAATAAAAAAAAACCCGGATTTACCGGGTTTTTTTTTATTCTCTGCTATCCAGCACTTCAGCGGGAAGGGTATCCAAAGCGAGCTTTATGGCATCCACTCCCGAGGCAAACTTTTTGAAAGGGGGGCTAAGGATTTGTTTCCACTTCTTGGTGCCTTTATGAAAAGCAAAAAGTCCGTGTAAATGCATCATTATCCTATGCCACCACACATCCTTCCCCTCCCACTCTTCCACATAAGGGATCATCTGCTCTAGAATCCATCTTCGGGTAATATGTTCCAAAGGTTCACCGGTTAAAGCCCTCTCAATTTTTGTCAGGACATAGGGATTATCGTAGGCGGCTCTACCTATCATCACTCCATCCACATATTTCAAATGGGCAACCACATCTTCAGGGGTGAGAATCCCCCCATTTATCTCTATTTTCAGTTCAGGATGTTCTTGTTTCAAGCGATAGACATCCTCATAACGCAGGGGCGGCACCGTGCGATTCTCTTTGGGTGATAACCCTTCTAAAATGGCAATACGGGCATGGATGATCAACCGTGAGGCCCCAGCGTCGCTACAGGCCAGGGCAAAGTCCCTCATCTCCTCATAGGTCTCTTTTCCCCTTATCCCAATGCGATGCTTGACGGTGATGGGTTTAGAGGTTCCCTGGGTCATGGCTTTAACCACCGAGGCGACAAGCTTAGGTTCAGCCATCAAACAAGCGCCAAAATGAGCCTCTTGAACCTTATCGCTGGGGCAACCACAGTTGAGATTGATTTCATCATAATTCCAAGGGTCGGCAATCTCCACCACCCGGCGAAGTTCTTCAGGGTCATCACCGGCTAACTGAAGTACCAGAGGGTGCTCAACTGGGGAATACCCCAATAAATAATCCCGAGGTCCGTGAATAATCGCAGGACTGGTAACCATTTCCGTATACAGGATGGTTTTGGGGGCCAAAAGTCTGAGGAAGTGGCGAAAGTGGCGATCGGTGCGGTCCACCATGGGAGCCACGGAAACAGGAAAATAAGTCATGGGGGGACATTAATAAACCAGGGAGATTTGGTCAATGCATTATAAATAAAAAAACCGCCCTGAGGCGGCCTTTTTAGATCTTTCGATCTAGTATTCTCGGCGGGGTTTCTGAATTGCTTCGTTGACCCGGAGAGTTCGACCCTCGAAAACCTGACCGTTAAGAG
Source organism: uncultured Spirochaetales bacterium (assembly GCA_964624355.1). Taxonomy (GTDB): domain Bacteria; phylum Spirochaetota; class Spirochaetia; order JABEVK01; family JABEVK01; genus CAZUXL01. Next base: position 24,014 of record CAZUXL010000021.1, on the reverse strand, counting down.
CCTGAATGGCTGCATCGGCTTCGGCATCGGTACCCATTTCCACGAACGCAAAACCCTTGGCTTGGCCGGTTTCACGATCAGTAATGATGCTTACGGATTTTGTTTCTCCGAACTGAGAGAAAAGACTCCGCAAAGTATCTTCTGTTGACCGGTAACTCATGTTACCGACATATATTTTAGTCCCCATTTAATGTCCTTTGAGGCGGGGGCCTCGATGAAATCACGGCCTTCTGGGAGTTATGCCCTGTTGCCGATCATCGAAGCTAAGCTGTCTAGAAGGAAACAAGTCAATAAATTCCACAAAAAATTACCGTATTCAAATAATATAGTCCGATTTTCTGCTTGTCAATTCATTATGATAAAAAAACTTTGGTTTTTTTAAAAAAAGAATGCTTGACGACCAGGGTTCAATTTATCCAAACACACATGAAAAACTTCCATACAAACCCGGGAGTCATCGCAAGCCCTATGGGCATCTAGAGCCACAACCCCCACGTCCGGGGCAATTTCTTGGAGTTTATAGTTTTTGCGCCCTGGTAATGCGGCCTGGGACATCCGAAGGGTATCCACCACATCATTGGTCAAAAGTCCCAAGCCCATGCGTTTCATGGCCCAGTTTACAAAACTCACGTCGAACTCTGCATTGTGAGCCACCAGAACAGCCCCATCGATGAACTTTAAAAACTGGGGAAGAATTTCCGCAATTTTTGGTTTACCCACCAACATTCCCGGAGTAATCCCATTGATCTTGGAGACTTCCGGGGGCATGGGAATTTCGGGATCCACCAATTCATTGAAAATTTCCAAGACCTTTCCATCCTGGAATTTTACCCCCCCCAACTCCACTATTCGGTCGTAGGAGGGGGATAATCCGGTGGTTTCCACATCGAAGGCCACGAACACCTTATCAGGATTCATGAGCTGGTCGTAATTTGTAATAATGGGCACTGGAAACTCCTTATCCAATCATGGCGTCGAGGGCCTGGTTAATTCTCTGGAGCTTGTCATCCACTTCTTTTTTAGCCGCAGCTAAGGTTAATCCCTTTGAGGCTCGGCAGGAGGCATAAAACTTGATTTTGGGTTCGGTTCCCGAGGGTCTCACCGAGACCAGACTTCCTTCGCTCAGGATGAACTGAACCACATCACTGGAAGGCAGATCTTTCCCAGGAAGGTAATCTAAAAGTTTTGCCAGAGCAATTCCCCCCAATTCTTCGGGAGCCTTCACCCTAAGTCCAGCCATAAAATCCTTCATTTTCTGAAGTCCGGCCTGCCCTTTAAATGTTTTGGATATCAAAATTTCCTTGAAATATCCATATTTTTCATAGATTCGTTCCAGTTCCTGGACCACACTCCGCCCCTGGGATTGCAAGTAAAGCACCATCTCAATGGTAAGAACTGCGGCGGAGATCGCATCCTTATCCCGAACCGCTGTCCCCAGGAGGAAGCCATAACTCTCCTCACCTCCGAAGATGTATTGGGGCTTGTCCGTCATGGTTTCAAATTCCCGGATTTTTTCACCGATATATTTAAATCCTGTGAGAACCTTGTAGGTTTTGGCCCCGTAGGATTCGGCAATGATATTTTGAAGATCCGTGGTCACAATGGTATTGAGAAAAACAGGATTCTTGGGCATTTTTCCTGAAGTTGCCAAGGTGGAAAAAACATATTCTGTGAGTAGGGCTCCCAATTGATTTCCATTGAGAAGCACCCATTCTTGTCCCTGGGGAACAGCAATCCCGATCCGATCCGCATCGGGATCGGTTCCTATCAAAAGATCGGCGTTTCGAGCCTTCGCCAGTTCCAACCCCATTTTTAAAGCCGAGGCTTCTTCAGGATTAGGACTGGGGACTGTGGGGAAATTCCCATCGGGAATGGACTGCTCCGGCACAGGAATAAGGTCCAACCCCAGTTCCTTTACCAAACCTGGTAGAAGGGCTCCGCCGGTCCCGTGGAGAGGGGTATAAACAATTTTTGCACTTTTAGCCGAGGTGAAGATTTCTGGTCTTAAAACCTGGGATTTAATCATATCCAAATACGGACGATCCACAGACTCATCAATCCAAACCAATAGTCCCTGAGCTTCCGCTTGAGCACGATCCAGGGTCTTTACGGTTTTCACACCCCGAACTTCTTCAATAATCCCCACATCATGGGGGGCTAAAACCTGGGCTCCATCGTTCCAGTAGACCTTATACCCATTGTACTCCGAAGGGTTGTGACTTGCGGTCACTACGATCCCTGTGGAGGCTCCGAGGTACCTCACAGCAAAGGAGAGTTCCGGTGTGGGGCGTAGGGCGGTAAATACATAGGTTTTAATTCCATTGGCAGCCAGCACCAAAGCAGCTTCCAGGGCAAAAAGATCGGAATAATTACGGCTGTCGTAGGCGATGACGGCGGACTTAGGTCCCGAAACAGCCTTGTTTACATAATTTGCCAAGCCCTGGGTAGAACTACGCACCACCAAGGGATTCATACGATTAGTTCCCCCTCCAATGATGCCCCGAAGACCACCGGTGCCAAAGGAAAGAGTGGTGTAAAATCGCTCGGTTAATTCTGGCCAATTCCCTTCTTTTAACAAATTTTCCACTTCCGTTTTAAATTTGGGATGGGCTTCTTGCTGAATATAGGCCTCTGCGGCTTTCTTAATCTCATTTTGGTCCATAGTTTAACTCCTATTTTTTAATCGAATTGATTGCATAATCCATAAATTTACCGGGACTTTCGAAAAGCTCCTGAGCTCCGGAAGCTATAAGTTCATCTCGCTGCCTAAAACCCCAGAGAGCTCCACAGGCCTTAACCCCGGCACCCAAGGCAGTTTCCATATCCACATCGGAATCCCCTAGATAGAGTACCTCTTCCGGGTCCAGATTGTAGCCTGAAAGAATACTTTTGAGAACTGTGGGATCGGGTTTTCCTGGAACTCCGGGTTTCATTCCATGGATTTCTACGAAATCAATATGTCCAAGAATTTGTTTCACCACTCTCAGGGTCATTTGGTGCTCTTTGTTCGAGAGCACAAAGAGTTGAACCCCCTCCCCAAAAGCTTCTAACATTTCCAAGATTTCATCGTAGGGCTTGGTGTGGTCCGTGGGATGAAGACGGTATTCTTTTTGAAATTCATCAAATAAGTGTTCAAATTCCTGATCGGTTAGGGAAAGTTCCTGGGTTGCCGCCAAAGTAAGTTGACGAAGCCCCCGTCCCACCATAATCTTATATTTTTCCTGAGAATGGGTGGGATGACCCCGGCGGCTGAGAACCCTATTAAGGTTTTCAGAAAGATCTCCCAAAGTATTCAACAGGGTACCGTCCAAATCAAAGACGATGGCCTTTATCTTTTTCATATCTTTTGCTATCAATATTTAGGAATTATTTCAATAGATATGGAAAAAAAAGGCCCCCGGGGGTTTGATACCTTTTATAAATCTCACTTTGGCGATCGGTGGGAAGGATTGAAAGCCTCCCTCATGGAAGAAACCAAACCAGTGGGTTTCGAAGAAGGACTGCTCACAACCTATTTTTTGGATGAGGCATCGATTTTTTGTGCCCGCACCTTGGAAGTACAACCTGATGACTTGGTTTTAGACCTCTGTGCAGCTCCCGGTGGAAAAACCCTGGTGATCGCCTCCTGTCTGGGGCCTGAAGGCCAACTGGTTTCCAATGAAAAAAGTCCTGACAGAAAACGAAGGCTGCAAAAAGTTTTAAGTGAACACCTGGGTGAAACCCAACGTAAAGTGAGGGTCACGGGGTTTGATGCCACAAGGTGGGGTTTATACGAACAAGGACTATACGACCGAGTTCTGCTGGATGCCCCCTGCTCCAGTGAACGCCATGTGATTCATTCCAAGACTCATTTAGATCTCTGGTCACCAGCCAGAACAAAACATCTGGCCATTCAAAGTTTTAGCTTGTTAGCGGCTGGTTTGGAAGCCCTGAAACCCGGCGGGGTTCTGGTGTATTCCACCTGCGCCTTAAGTCCCTTGGAAAATGATGGGGTAATAGAAAAATTATTTAAAAAACGAGAAGGTCAATTCAAACTGGAAACTATTGAGTTTAGTTTCGGAGAAAAAACCAAGTATGGGATCCTCATCCTCCCTGACCAGTGCCAAGGAAGAGGACCCCTTTACATGGCTAAAATCAGTAAGACTCAGCCAAGTCCCGAATAGGTTTAAATCCACGGAGCTTCACAATGGCTTTTTCCTGTATCTGACGAACCCTTTCGCGGGTGATGCCCAGCATCTTACCCGTTTCTTCCAGGGTGAGGGGACCTTCCCCACCCAGGCCAAACCGAAGTTGAATAATTCTCATTTCCCTCTCCGAAAGCTGCTTTAGAACCACATCCAAAGTATCTTGCAAGGTGATGGAGAAAACATTCTCAAAGGGCTCCTGAACCGACTCGTCCCGGATCAAATCAGAAAGTCTGGTTACGGAATCTTCATCCACTGTACCATCCAAACTGGCGGTATCTTGGGAAATTTTAATGATATCTTTTACTTTTTCTTCTGTAATATTCAGGTAATTTGCCAATTCGAGGCTGGTAGGATCCCGGCCCAGCTCTTGGGTGAGGTGTTTTGCCACAAAATAACATTTTTTAATGGTATTAAGCATGTGAATAGGTATTCTAATGACCCGTCCCTTATCGGCTAAGGATTTTATAATCGCCTGACGGATCCACCAGGTTCCATAGGTGGAAAATCGACAACCTTTGGTATAATCAAAACGATCCACGGCTTCAATGAGTCCAATATTCCCCTCATCAATCAGATCCAAGAGGGTTAAACCCCGGTGCTGATATTTTTTTGCAATGGAAACGACCAATCTCAAGTTGGCGTTGATCATCCTATTTTTTAAAGTCATCAGACGGGCTTCCAAACGATCTAATAACTTGACTTCACCGTCGTTTAATTCACTTTTCTCTCTTGAACACACATGATTTTTAATTTCTTTTCTGATGGACATGATGTTTTCACCGATTTCTTGCTCATCGGCCACACCAAGAAGGTGAAATTTTGAAATCTGTCGGAGATACAAGGCTAGAGGATCGGTCTCTCGACTATCACTTGAGGGCATCTCACTCACGTTGTTCAACAGCAGCTCTTCCGTATCCAGGATTGTTTCTTCAAGATGCATAGAAGCTCCTACTATATAATTAGGATCATTATAACCCTGATTGTAAAATGTGCCTAGTATTTTTTATTAAAATTAGAGAATTTTGGGATTTGCCGGGTTTAGAACCACTGATTTTCCTTCTTTATAGGAAAAAAACAAAAAATCCTCACCTTTTTGGTCAAGTTCACCCAGTCTTTGCCCCTTTTTTACCAAAGCGCCTAAATTGACCAAGTTTTTATCATAACGGCTGTAACCAAAAACCTCACCTTTAGAATTTTCAATAAGTAATAAGTTTCCCCATTCCCGATAGGTTCCTACGAAAATTACCGTTCCATCGCAGGCACTAATGAACGAACCTGTCCTGGGTGTGTATAAAACACCCTTCACAGGCTGTTCTGTTATCCTGCCCCCCCCCTCCAAAGGATATAAAAAGTCCTGTTTTTCTTCAATTTTTGAACTAACCGGAGGTATCGATACCACGGGAATTTCCTTAATTGGAGGTGTATAGAGTGTTTGCCCCACCCGGAGTGTATTATCTTTAAGTTCATTCCATACCTGGAGATCCCTATTAGCCACACCGAAGCGTCTGGCCAGGGAGTAAAGAGTATCTCCGCTTTTAACCTTATAAATTTGGGGGATGATGAGTTTTAACCCACTGTGGATCATCGTACCTTGATCCATATGGTTGATACCTTTAAGTGACGTTATGGGTACATTAAACTTTCTTGAAAGGGAGAAAAGAGTATCCCCCGATTGTACAGTGTATGAAGCTTCCTGGGAAAAGATTAAAGGGGAAGTCATTATAAAAAATATAAGGAACATGTTTCTCATGTTCCTTATATCGGCACGGGAGCGACGAGGATTGAACTCGCGACCTCCGGCTTGACAGGCCGGCGCGCTAACCAGCTGCGCTACACCCCCAGATGGGAAATACAAGACTCGAACTTGTGACCTCTTGCATGTCAAGCAAGCGCTCTAACCAACTGAGCTAATTCCCCAAAGGTGAAAAGAAAATAACAAGTATGAAAAATATTGTCAAGCTCTTATTTCAGGGTATTTACTATTCTTTCCAAGACCTTTTGTCTATCCAAGGGTTTAACAATGTAATTCTTTGCTCCCAAGAGTAAACTTTTCTTCACGAGTTCCTGTTTTCCTAAGGCGGAAATCATTACGACTTTGGCGTTTTTATCAAATTCCATAATTTTTTCAAGAGCTGTCACCCCATCCATCTTGGGCATGGTGATATCCAAGGTCACCAAGTCCACGTTGGGATATAATTCTTTATACTTATTTAACCCCTCTTCCCCATCTGCTGCCACGGCTAATACTTCAAATCCTTCTGAAGTCAGTATCTGTCCAATTTGTTTAGTGACAAACATGGAATCGTCCACCACCAGAACTCTATAAGGGGATCCATCGGGTTTTGATCCTTCCGGAGGTCTATCGTTAATGCTAGGAAAATCACCTTTGCTTTTCACCTTTCCTCCTACGACCTTTCTCTCACTGCCACATTTATTTCCACTGAACCATGTTCGGTTTCCATGGGAACAATCAAAGCTTCAACTTCCTGATCGGAAACCTCCATATTATCACCGGTGATGAGGGCTGGGGGTGTGAGGTCAAACTTAAAACCCAATTCATGAAGCTTGGTTACAGCCTGGGCAGTAATCATATTGGCCAATTCTGAGATCGTGGCTTTTGCCAAATCATCCAAAACTGTCATTTCTTCTGCATTCATTACTGATGCAATTTTTATGGCTGTGGGTTTTGACATATCAAAAAGCACACGCCCCTCCACCTCACCGGCAAGTCCTACGATGGCAGCCACTCCAAGAACAGGTTTTGTTGCTGACTTCAGAAACAAATTACCTCTTTTCACTTCGCCACCCAATACTTCGGTTAGAACGTTGTAAGCCGATTCCACGAAAGGATTGATATATTCTACTCGCATTTTTTCTCCCTCTCAGGTTGCTTTCTTAAATTTTTTGATAAATAGACCAATCATCCCATTCCACCGTCTTCCATTCCGCTGAATTAGAAAGTTTTTCATTTTGCCCCAAAATCAGATAACCACCGACTCTTAGTTTTTCGTAAAAATCCGCAATTATTTTTTCTTGATCCTGGGGTTTTAGGAACGAAATTGTATCCCTGGCCACAATCATATGGAGATCAGAAAAAGGATTCATATGGGTTATATCGTGATATTCAAAAAGTATCTTACTTTTTAACTCCGTCTTGAATTGATACCCTGTTTTTGTTTCCACCATAAATGGTTTATATTCCTCCGGGACCGATGGAAAGCTCAAACTGGGGGCCATGGATATACTCAAAAGATCCTTATCATTGGCCCAAACTTTTATATTTTTTTCCTCATATTTCATTAAAAAACCGACGGCCAGGGAAAAACTTTCGTATCCCTGGGCACATCCGGGATTCCAAACAGTGATTTGGGTTCCCTCAAAATCTAAATGCTCAAAAAGTATGCTTAGATCGCTGGGATCCCACAACCTCCCCGTATAAGGAGAGGGAAAGACTTTTAAAAATTCCAAAGCGTCTTCGGAATTCGTCAATTGAAAATCCAATCCCTGAGCCTGTCTTTGGGTTTTCCATTCGACCGCGTGGAATTTCAACCAATCTTGATTGAGGGCTGTGGCATAAAATCCAGAAAATGTCCCCAAGGTTTCTTTAATAAATTGAAGATCCAGGGACTCCACACTCTCATTACTCGGACGTTTATCCGTTGCAGGATTTTCTTCCATGGGTGGGAGTGTTTTAACCTCTGCAATTTGCTGTCTTTCTTCCACGGGGGGTACATAACCAAAAATACGATCCACATCCAGGATGATATAGAGCCTATCTTCGTTCTCCACCACCCCGGATATGTATTTCACATTGATATCACCAAAAATCGGATGGGGCGGTTGAATGGTCTCCTTGGAAATACCCACAACTTTTTCAATGTTATCCACAATTATTCCCAAAACCAATTCGTCCATTCGCAGGATAATGATATTCTCCAACCCGCCCGCTTCCTTGGTTTCCGCAGGAAGATTAAACATGATCCGCAGGTCGATAATGGGAATAATATCACCCCGAAGGTTATCGACCCCCCGGACGTAGACGGGTGTATTGGGAACGTGGGTAAAATTACCAGCCTTTCTAATTTCTTTTACTTTGAGAATATTAATTCCATAATCTTTCCCGGATAAGGTAAAAGATACCATTTTGAAATCAATTTTTTTAAGTTTATCCGTCTCTTTTGATGCTTTTTGTTCGACGATGTTCATCTTTACCCCCTTTTACTTAGAAAGAGAATCCCTTTTTTGACGTTCTGCCCGTTCATTTTTAAGGCCGAGTTCTAGAAGCTGGCTCACGTCAATAATGAGTGATACTTTTCCGTCTCCCAAAATTGTGGCACCTGCGATACCAGGGCTTAAAGTATACCGGTCTTTTAAGGGTTTAATGACCACATCCTCTTCTCCAATGAGGGAATCTACCATGAGACCCATTTTCTTATCCCCACTCCCCACCACGACGATGAAGTTGTACTGGGAATTTTCTATGCTTTTTATTCCGAATAAACGATTTAACCGGAGAATAGAAATCACGTCTTTTCTAACGTTGAAAACCTCATAATTATCTATGATTTTTATTTCTGAGGGTTTGATGCGATGGCTGTCTATCACAGATGTAATGGGAATGGCGTAGGTTTCTGTTCCCACGCGGACCAAAAGTCCTTGAATAATGGCCAGGGTCAGGGGCAATTTCACGGTGAACTTAGTACCCAGTCCTTTTTCAGACCAAATACTCACTGTCCCGTTTAACTTTTCAATTTGCTTTCTCACCACATCCAGCCCAACACCCCGGCCGCTAATATTGGTAATGGCGGCGGCGGTGGAAAATCCGGGCTCCATAATGAGATTAAAAGCTTCCGTGTCCGAGAGATTTTTACTGGGATGAATCAATCCTTTTTCGATGGCTTTGGCTTTTACAGCTTCCACATCGATACCCTTCCCATCGTCGGAAACTTCGATGATTATCATGTTTCCTTCGTTTCTCGCCGCCATGGTCACGGTACCGTCCATGGATTTGCCCCGTTCGCTCCGGTCATCCGGGGATTCAATGCCGTGGTCTATGGAATTTCTAACACAGTGAATCAGGGGATCCAGGAGATCTTCAATAACGGACTTATCCAGCTCGGTATCTTCCCCCTCGATCACCAGATTTATCTTTTTATTCAGGGTTTTCGAAAGGTCCCGCACCAACCGGGGAAACCGGGAAAATATTTGGGCGATAGGAACCATGCGTATTCTCAAAACCCCTTCGTGGAGCTCGCCTATGATCCTTCCCAGATTTTGGGATGTGCTTTTAAACGTACCCACTGTTTGTTTCAGGTGAGCTTCCACTCCATCAAAAGCGGTAAATAATTTCCCGAAGTCTCCGCTGATCTTTTTTTTCAAATCCTTCACGGTGAGACCGGATTTCATCTGTTCCAGATACTCGGGCAACCTCTCCAGAAGGTCCTTCATCTGTTCTTTATGAATGGTAGCAGAGGTTTGTAACTCCGCTAAATTATCGGTGAAATGATTGGAAATTTGGTTAAAGCTGGCTTTATTTATCACGGTTTCTGAAACCAAATTGAGGAGGTTATCTATTCTTTTGGAATCCACCCGCAAAATAGATCCCGAGGCCGACTTTTTTTGTTCGCCCTCTTTGGGAGTCTTATCATCCATATCTTCATGGAGCTCGGGCGCTTCAGTAATTTTTTCTTGGACAATGGGTTTTTTAACCGGTTCCGAAGGCTTTGTGGGAAATACAACCTCGGATTTCGGGGGATCCACATTTTTTATTAACCCTTCGTCCAGGGAGATAATTTCAAATCCCGTGGTGACTTCGGGGATTTTTAAACGTTTTTCCAAGGTGGCCTTATCTTTTTTAAGTATCAAAAAATAATCCACCACGGGAAAGTAAGTATCTTCATATAATTTATCAAAGTCGGGCACGGTTTTAAGAATTGTTCCTAAATCCTTCAGAACCGCAAAGACCTGAATTCCCCCTATGGAATTCATGGGATTGTTTTCATCAAAATTAACAGATACCTTTAAAACCTGTTGACCATTGGCGGCTTCCTTGAGTTCCAGGTATTCGTATTCACTCAGTCCGGTCACAGGTTTTTTCACCTGGGTAGGTTGGGAAGATAGGGGTGTTTTTGACCCCGCACCGGCTTTAGTTTTAACCCCTGGGGCGGAATGAAGAAAGGATAAAAGTCGATTTTTTAAGGGTTGGACATCCCCTTTATAGATTTTCCCGTTGAGTCTCACGTCCAACATTTCTTTTATCTTATCAATACTGGAAAGTAGTGTATCCACAATTTCAGGGGTCGTCCCCAGATTACCAGACCTAATTTCATCTAAAACGTCTTCGAGAACATGGGTAAATTCTGATATTTCCAACATTTGTACAGTGGCGGCCCCACCTTTTAAGGTGTGGGCGGCTCTGAAAATCTCATCTACGGAATCTTTATTCGTAGGGTCATTTTCCAAAACCAGAATATTTTGCTCCAACGTCTCAACTTGAGCCTGGGCCTCTCCGAAGAAATCCTTTAAAAGCTCTTCGTTATTGGGATCTAGGTAGTCACTCATAGGCTTAAGCATCATGCAGAATTGTATACAAGTCAAGTATGAATTGACCTAGTTTTTTCGCACAAAAGGAAGCATAATAGTGATAGGGAGTTCCAGATGAAACAACTGATCGCGGGCTTTTTACTCACAATAGGACTTGGAACACAGATTTCAGCTTTGGATATGGTAGTAAGTCAAAGTGTGACGAATCTATACGTTAATTCCGCATCCACCTCCACCAACAATAAATTCACCGCTGATGACTGGCTCTTCACCACCAATTTTTCGATCAAAGAAGAGATTGCACCAGGGATGTCCATCATGGGCGGCTGGAATATGGATGAAACCACCCGTAAAAGACTTTTTACGGAAGTTCAATATAAAAGTGATGTGATTACTTTGGGTGTCGGCCCCTACTTTGGGATATATAATACCAGTAAAACTTGGATCGCCCCGGGACTCTCCACCCTTTTCCAATTAGATCTCCCTGGTTTTGGATACATAAATACCGCATTTCAATCCACATTCATACCTTTAATTCAATCCGGTGATTACTATCAAAACATGATATCCTTTGGGTCTGGACTCTACCTACCCAACGGTATAATCGGACTAAACATGGAGTATAAAAGATTTAGTGAAATGCTGGACACCACTGTGGCCACAGACGATTTGAAAGCCATCACAGCGAGTACCGAGGTTTTTAAGAAAAACTTTCCTCTTAAATTCGGTGCAGATTTCCGCTTTCAAAGTAGTACTAGGGAGTACTCGGTGGAAAAACTTTATTATAGTATTTATTCAGGAATCGTGGTTTTAAAATTTAACTATGAAATTAATCCCAACTTTGTCCTGTTCCTAAACTCCAGCTCTTCCATTCTTAACTTTGGTTATGGTGGTTTTACCACTTCAGGGAATACTCGATTTGCTCCCCCGAGTAATGCTTATATCTTTGCAGTGGAAATTGGATCTAGGATTAAAATCTAATTCCCGTGGGGTAAAGCTCCCGTAGACAACCATGATCCTACTTTAATCTATTTCAACCCTACTCGCCCCATTAGGGAGCGAGCCCCAATCAAAGGCAAGTGTGGTTTTTAAAATCACAACTGCCCTAGTATTGTTCCTCTTAGGGAAATAATCCATCCATTTTAAAACCAACCCTCACATGGTACAGGCGAAATTATCATTCCACTCCAGGTACTAAACCCCAATACTCAAAGAAAATACCATAAATGGTATATTTTTGTAAGTAATGAACTGGGCAAAAAAAAAGCCCCCTAAGGGGCCTTTTAAAGTTAATATTTCTATTAGTTTGTTGTGGTCGCTGCAGGTGCAGCAGCTTCTGCGTCGAACGCATCCTTATCGGTAGCCATCTTAAGTACTTCGAGCTTACGAAGAACCTGAAGATTGCCCAGGCGGGCTAGTTCATAGTTGCGACTTTCTTCTTCTCGTTTTTGGAGAATTCCCCAGATACCTTCGTCATCCACATCCACATTCTTTTCAATCACAGCCAAGTCATAAATGACCTTGATGTCTTTAAAGTAGGAGATGAAATCCCCACCTTCTTGAGAAGAATCGCGATGAATGATCAATCCTTTCAGCTTCACCATGGGTGAAGACTTAGGATAGAGAGGACTGTGGTACAATTCTCTGTTGCGTACATCGGACTGATAATTGGGGTTGTTCCACTGAAGGGCTTTCCAACCGTCAAAGTTCATGTATCCAATGAAAACCTGCTGTTCGACACCATTCTGATCTTCGAGTACAACAGATACACCGTTGGGAAAGTTCCGTCCCAGTGCATTGAGCTGAATCGACTTGATCACACCCACATTCTTGATCACACCAAAGCCATCAAACTGGGAACCGGGTTTTGCTTCGGTATTTCCTTCTTGAGTAGCATAAGCTGGAATCTCAAAAGGGGGTTTGATAAAGGCGTAGCTGTTAACAGCATACTCTGGAAAGTGAACTCTCACTCCCATTACTTTGGACCCTGCAAACTTGCTGGCGTCCCCTTTTACTTCAGATGCCCTGACCATGGAATTGGTGGTGTTACCCACTGTTTTCGCAGAGGAGGCAAGCTCCACTTCCCAACTATCAATGGACAATGACACTTTCATAGCCGCTTTTTCTTCAGCAGTATAACTGGTGCCGGCCTGTTTGCTGAAATCCACAGCTGTGGCAGCATGAAGGTTGTCCTGGTCGGGAACCAGCAGAGAGAAGTCTATCAGGGTGCCCTGTTCGGCAAAGCCGGCGGTGGCCAGAGCCAAGGTCATCCCCAGAATCATGTTGAACCGTTTCATCCAAGTGCTCCTTTTATTAAGTTTTGGATTCTTCCCTAATTATACGGGACCAAAACCATTTGTCAACGATATATCTACGTATCGGCAACCCAGTAGTGAAAAATTTGCTAAAACTTAGGAAATTTTCACTTTTTTTCAGATATTTCCCTAAAGGGAACCTGACCCGCTACCGTAATATATAGCCCCTCTAATTCTTTGAAGTTAAACTTTAAACTGTCTTCTAATGTCTGAAGAGCCTCCTGCAAGGTCCAATAATTATTTGTATTCCATGAAAATGTAGCCTCTGGTGAAAGGTCCGCATAGGCCTTCCCCTGATCAAAAATAAACGAATTGAGTCTCGTACCCGGTCCAAATAAACGATAATGATCCGGTCTTAGGGGTCCTAAGAGGCATTCTTTAAGAACCAACTCCATGGTTTTCCTGCGATCCCCTTCCGTGGGAAGATATCTCTGCTCCCCGGACATCATTTTTTCCTTTTGATGGGGAAAAAATAAAACGAACCTCCCCATGGGTCTTCCTTGGAAAAGAAACATTCCCAGGGACAATAGGAGAATTATACCTAAGAATCCTAGAATGGTCCAATGACGATAAGGGGGATGGAGGAGGACTTTAAATTTTTCTAACCATTCTTTCATCTTCCCGATCATTAATAACTTCCTAAAGCGTCGTAATCCGCAATAAATTTACTTAGACCATTATAGATACCCCGGGCAAGCTTTTTCAAGTACTCAGAATCAGCTAATCTGGTCGCTTCCTCAGAATTTGTCAAAAAACCTATTTCCACAAGTACTGCGGGCATCTTGGCCATGCGAACCACAAACCAAGGGCTCTCTTTTAATCCCCGGTCGGAAAAATCCTTCCCCACTTCCACTTCTAAAGACTGAAGGATATAACGGGAAAGATTTTTACTTTCTACCTTATATTCATAATTTTGGAAATCGTTCAGAATGGGTAGGGCCTTTTCATGGGCTTGGGTGTTCCGAAGCACCTCCCGTTCATAATCCTTGGGAATGAACCAAACCTCTAAGCCTTGGGCTTGGGTATTCAGACTGGCGTTCACATGAATGGAAAGAAAAAGAACGGTCTCCTGGGGTTTTAAGGCCACCCCATGGGCAATTTCGACTCTTTGTTCCAAGGTTGGATAAGTATCATCATTTCTGGTAAGGACTATTTTTTTTTCTGGCCAAGCTTCCTGAACCAATTTATTCAGTTCTAAGGAAACCTGGAGGGTAATATCTTTTTCCAAAAGAGTTCTGGGGACTCCATCTATAGTATGGGTGGCCTTGGCTCCTGGATCCCGGCCGCCATGGCCTGGATCGATGATGATAGCCCCTACTCGATAATTATCCCCTAAAGATTTCTTCTGGTCAGGTGTACGGCCCATGGCATCCAGTAATAATTCCCAATCCTTTTTATCCATGGAGGGAACATTGTCTTTTAAAGAAAAACTTAAAAGATCCAGGATTTGATCCCCTTGAATCAGGGCGAGATTAGATCCGGGATGAAGGGCTGCGGTGGAATCCCCCATTCTCAATAATCCCACATTCCGATAGGGATCCCACCAAAGGATCCCCTTGGTTTCCTTTACCAACTGAGCCAAGGGAAGGGATTGAGCTCCTAAAAAATTTCCTATGAGAAGGAATCCCAATAATAGACCAGACCTTGAAGTCCGCCTTTTTCCAAATATTTCCAAAACCTATTATCCTTATGACCTAACGCTCTGCCATCCGTACCTGTGAGAATTTTAAATGATTCTAAAATTTCACCCCTGGTCAGTCCATAATAGTCTTCTTCACTCCCTTCTGAAAAGGCCGCAGGTCCCTCTGGGGAATCAAACCATTGGGTGGTTTCTAACCCTTTGGGTTCCAATCTCACCAGTACCTGGGAATAAACCTGGTGAATGCTCCGATCCAATTTTTCCACGGTGGATTCACAAAGGATGAAATTTCCAATTTTTTCCACATTATTCTGAGGGAAGTTGACCTTTTCCCCGGGCTTTTTTTGCCAAAATAGATGTTTTAGTCCAGGCAAGCTCATCAGAGTTTCCAAACCTTGGATTTCCCGGATCACCCCGGGAGCTGAAATGAAAGCCCTTTCGGCTACCGGGTCGCCTCCTAGGGACTCTGATAAAGCTATTTCCTCCCCGAGGGCTAAATGAATAGCCTGTTCAATGGAGGAGAAATGGGATGACAGGGGGTATGTCCACCCAGACATAAACCCGCCGGAGAGTCTTCCGGCTATTTCACCCACCATGGGCCCTTTTTGAGGATGCCAGCGCATATCCCCTTTTGCCGCTCCGTGGGTAAGTCCGAGAGACCGGACACCGGCTTTAAAGGTTTCCAGGAGTTTTTTCCGGTGGTCATCATCCAAAACCGAGGGAAACCGGTGTCCCATTTCAATGAAACGGGGGGGAAACCAGATATCCCGGTCTGCCAGACCTTGGATTTTTATCTCTCCCCGGGACACCAAGGCATCGACACTAAATTCCTTACCGGGTATAAATTCTTCCACCAGGGCGGCCTTTTTTCGGGAATGAATCCAGGCTTCTTCCACTGCTGGAGCTAATCCTTCCCGGTGTGAAACCAGCTGAACCCCCCTAGCCCCCATGCTGTCCACCGGTTTTACCACCCAGGGCGGGTCGAAATCCACTAACTTAAGATCCTCAAATGTCTCCACCTGGCAGTATTCCGGACTGGGTACTCCGGCGGCTTTAAAAGCCCGGCGCATATGAAACTTGTCTTTTGCTAATGTAGCCGCGGTATAAGTATGCCCCGGGAGACCGAGGGTTTCGGTTATCCTGGCCACCGTGGTGGAAAAGTCCGTACCCACGGTGATGACCCCATGAAGAGGACTTTCACGGGACAATTCGAATGCGGCGTTTACACAGGCCTGTTCATCGGAAATATCCACTTTGCAGAACTTATGGGCTAAGGAGGCACCTCCCACGGAGGGAATAGCATCAAAAACGATGGTCGATAAGCCTAACTTATGAGCTATTTCTATCACGGGAATCTGCATGATCCCGCCGCCGAGGATTAATAGTCGTTTTTTCAAAGGTTCTTCACTTTCCGGGCGTATACTTCAAAGGTATCTCCCCAGCCCAGGCACGAGGAGAGCGCTGATATGATCTCATAAAGAAAACCCCGGGATTTTTTTAATCCAGGGAATCTTTCGGGATGATGTCCGGTAATTCGGATTTTTTTTACTTGGAAGCCAAATCTTTTTAAAACTTTTTTAGCAATTTTAGGACTCCAAATAGAAAAATGATCCTCAGGACTTTCGTGGTAAAATTTCTGTGGGCTGAATAATCCTGAAATTCCCTGGCCGTGGGGCGTGGAGAAGGCAAGGAGCCCTCCCAATTTTAAATTTTTATTGATGACTCTCAAAAGAGGATCCAAATCGGGAAAGTGTTCGATCACGTACCAAAGAGTGAGAGCTTCCAGCTCCCCTGCCCCGGGAAAGTCTCCAGACCAATCCAAATTCAGTAGACTTTTTTCCACCCCCGGAAAACCGAGCTTCTCTTTGATAAATATTATAGCATCGGAGGCCACATCCAACCCAAAAGGCCTCATGCCCCCATCCTTAGCGGCGGCCAAAAAAGGTCCATAAGCACATCCCGCATCCAAGAGATTTCCCCCAGGGGTCTGCAGTAGTGAATTGATACACCTCACCCGCTCTTTTCCCATGGATTTAATGTGGTCGAAATCTTCTAAATAAGTGCGCCCATATTGTTTTTGGTATTCCTCATGAAAGTAGGTCTTGGTGTATTTTTTCTCTGGAAGGTTAAAAGTGGTGAGGTAGACCATGGTGCATTCTGAACATCGGGAATAAGTTTTATGTTCATCCCTGGCAATTATTTTTCTATTTTTAGAGTGGCATAAAGGACAAAAGTCCGGGGAATGGTGAAAAGATTCCAGAAATGTGGGGAAGTTCCCCTGTTCGGTGTTCAAATGGGTTCTGAGGCGTAATAAGGATTCTTCCCTAGAGGCCCAAGCAGGATAAAAAAGTTTTTCCTTTAAATCATTCTTTAAAAGACTGGGAAAGCCGGCCTTTAATCCTAGTTTTTGGTGATAGGGGGAGGGATTGATCAGAAGAGTTAAGAGTCCTGCGGTGACCCCTTCCCAGGCGGTGATCCCGTAAGAGGTGACCAGGGATCCATACAGGGGTAAAATTTCTTGGAGGGACGGGGGTGAATCCAGGGTTTTCCAACCGGGATAAGGGCCTTTTTGTTTAAAATAAGGCCCAAGAACCACAGTGACATCCATGTGGTTCCATCCATGATTCACCCAGAAATCATAAAAAAGACCTGTTAAGTCTTGGGGATCCTCGCCCCCGAAGGAAACCAATAGTGAAGAGGTTTCCGAACTTTGTATGGGTAAGTTTGACCCTAGGTCCAAAAAATTTGTACTTTTTTTATTGGGCCTCCTGGGATTTAAATTGTCCAGGGTATCCACCAAAAATGGCAATGTAGTTCTCATCTCCCCGCCCTCGTCCAGGCCTATGAGAATTTTTCCCACTTTTAATAACATCTTTTGAGTTTCCACCGAGGTTTTCCTCTGATCCAGTACCACTAAATCATAAATCTCATTCTCAGGTAAATTCGCAATTATATTTGCATCGGGATAATTTGAAACCAGGGAGTCCTGCTGGGTAAAAAATCCATTCCCCTGGGGCCAAAATAGATCGGCCTTCAAATGATGAGCCCATTTCAAACACCGTTTCAAATGTCCAAAACCGAAGTTAGTCCTCACACTGGGAGCGAACAGGATTAGATTTCCAGACATGACAAAGCTTCCTTCACTGTTAAGGGGCTACCTCGGTACTTTTCACGAAAAATGTGTTCCAAAACCAGGTAATCTTCGGGGGTATCCAAGGTCAGTCGTCCAGTGCCTCGGTATTCAGGGGGAGCCAATTCTTTCAACAGGCGAAATTCCCCAGGGTGGCGATAAATGTAGGGTGTCACATGCTCTCTTTCATAGGCGTCGGGATGGGACTCCCAGGCTTTCCATAGGGCTTGGGTTTTTACCACTTCCACCCCGGTTCCCAAGGGCATTCCTTCGTGGGCACTATAATCCGCTTTATTTTGCTTAAGTAAATCCCAGGTAATTTTGGCCAAGGGACCACTGACCAGAGGATTGTCCCCTGTGGCCCGGATAATAATATCCGGGCTATATTGTTTCGAAGCCTGGATGAATCTATCCAGAACATTATCCGGATCACCAGCAAATAAGCTCCAGCCGGCGGCTTCTGCTAATGGAAGAAGAGCTTTTGAACTTTGGTCGTCGGTTAAAAGAACTTTTCCATCCGCCCCGACCCCATTCAAACTTTCCATGGCGTGGAGAATCACCGGTTTTCCACTTAAAAGAAGCAAAGCTTTGTTAGGAAGCCTTTGGGAACCCAGGCGTACCTGAAGGAATATCCAGGTTTTCATCGAAGACTACCCCAGGTTTCTACCAGATGCCGGGCGTCGGTTCTAAATCGATATTTATGGGTTTCCACCCAGGTTCTGGTTTCTTGAAAAGTCCTGTAGGATTTTAAAAAGCTCAAACCGGATGAAAAAAGATAGGGGAAAAGTCGACCTTTTCGTAGTACGCCCCCATTTCCATCGTAGGTCAGAAGGAGATTTTTCAGGTAAAAAGATCGATAAGAACTATCCACAGTCCTATTTTCCAAGGGAAGATCCCGGAGATATTGAACTTTGAAGCCCCGGTTTAAGGCAATTTTTTCACCCCAGAGGAAGGCCCTCATGCCAAAATCTACCCGCTGCCAAAAAGTATTGGGGATTTTAGGATCATACCCTCCGGTGGTGAGAAATTTCATCCGGTCGTAGAGCCCCACATAGTCATAAGGACAGAGGGTTAATGGATTATCTCCCTCGCTTCCCAGGTTGATGATCTTTAATTTTCTGCCCTGGAGACTGGGAACGGAAACCGTAGGGATCTCCTCCCCCTCGCGATTTTTAATCTCCGGAACGGAACAAAGGATGGCGGATTCGGACCAGGCTTTCAGGGATTTTGGATAGAAACTACTATCGGGAATGGTCATATCATTCCACATCACCAGAACCAAATCCCCCTTGGCCTCCTGAATTCCCAGATTGATTTGCTCCCCCGGAGTAACGACCTGGGACATGAGGAGAAACTTCAAATTTTTATGCTTTTGAGTCAATTCTTCATAGTCAGCAGTGTTAGAAGGCTCTTCCAGGGATATGACTTCGCTCCAGCCCTGGGCGGTAAGCTCTCTTAAAGTATCTTCCCGAAACACCCGGGCGCCCCGATTTAGGAGCACCAGGGAGATTTTGAGACCGTGTTTTCCCGATTGGAAGCTGGGTTGTCCTATGACCGTGTGGGGGATGACAGGACTATTAAAAATTGTAGGTATAGAACTCATCGCACTTCCTGCAAAAGGGACTAAATTCCCCTTTCAAATGTTGATTATGGGCCTCTTCGCCCTTTTTCCAAATCTCGTCCAAGGGCTGTGTGAGGGCATTCCCCATGGGATAATCACCTCTGAAATCGGTCTTGCACAGAGGCACCCTTCCATCGATGAAAATGCACATATCCCTTTTTAAATGCCAACAGACCCCTCTTTTCAGTGGACTAATGTCGTTGACTTTTCTATCGGGGAGAACCCCTGCAAAGGAGTCATATTTTTGTATAATCACCGGTAAGCCCCTGGATTTCCATCCTTTATAGAAGCCTTCCATTTGATCCTCAGTTTCATTTATCCTCACGGTTTGAACGTAGACCTGGGAGGGAAAAACCTGGGCGAGGTTCTGGACAGCGCCCACCGCCTCGGAATATCCCTCCCCGCGGATCTTTTCGTACGCTGCCCCATCCCAGCAGTCCAGTTCCACAATCCAGGTCAGCTTACCTTGGGCCACCGCCGCCGCTTTAGCCCAAACTGCCGGGTCCCAGCCCACCAAGGGGGTTTCCACCACCATGGACCAACCGGGTCTTCCGCAGACCTCTTCCACCAAACCGGGAAAATCGGGATGAAACACCGGATCCCCCCAAAGGCTAGGATTTATCACCCCCTCGGAGGCAAATCTTTCTATTTTATCCATGAGGATTTTAAATATATCTCGGGACATGGGGGGGGCAGTTTTTTGAAAATCCTTGGGAAACGCTGCCCTGGGGTCGTAGAATCCTAAATTTTTATTTGAAGTGACGGTTTGAATCTGAAAATAGGCCGGCAGCGTTCTTTGTGGTCCCTGGTTCTCCTCCAAATACTGTAAAAATTCTTCTAAAGGCATATCCGAGCCCTTGGCGTACCGGTCCACAAGAAGTCTGTTTCTCCGGGTGTCCAAGGTAAAGGACAGCCGCAGAGGCCGCAGGTCCCGGGGAGAGATCTGGGTTTCCAAATCAAAAGCATTGATATCTTTACTCAAAATATCGAAAAAGGTTCCCCGAGACAGAGGAATTTCGGGATATTTTTTCACCAGGTTAATCAAACTTGGGAGGATCCCCATTTCCAGAATTTCCGTACTTAATCCATAGGGATAACCATCGGCGAAGGTGTATTGAGCCCGGTATTTGATGTGGGTTTCCCACATGGATTTAAATAAATCCTCCCTTAAAAAGGGACAGTCCCCGTAAAAATACACCAAGTGGTTTTTATCCTGCCAGAGGCCTTGGATCGTTTCCAGGAGTGCTAAGGAGGAGGTAGGTAGGGGTAAAATCTCCCAAGGTCCGGAGATATCCGTATTACCCATTAAATAAACCCCTTCCAAATCGGGAATGAGCTTCAGAAAATCTAGGACTCTGGAGGAAAGGGTTGATCCAGAGGGGAGGTGAATGAGGGCAGAATTTTTCATGACTAATTCCATTATCGTATGACTTGCCCCTTGTACTTAGCCTTGTTTTCTCCCGGTTCCTCGTTGACGCCCCGAAAAAGGTGGACTAATCTGAAAGATCAGATGAAAAAAATAATCTTTTTTCAAATTGCCCTTATTTTTCTCACTACTTCCTGCGGATGGGAACCCCCGGTGGACTGGAATGTGAAATCCTTTTTGGAGCGATCTGGATACGGGTATACCGTGGACCCAGAAGGGGATTTCATTGTGACCGTTCATCTGAGTGCGGGGCGGTCCCAAAAGGTTTGGCTGCGGAGTAAGCTCAATCGGTATCAAGGATCTGAAATCCGGGAAGTTTTTTCCATTGCCATGGAATTTCAAAAAGAAGTCCCCCCCCAATTGGTTCTCAATCTCATGCAGGATAGTTACAAAAATAGACTCATAGGATCCTGGGTCTTGATCAGGGAAATGCCCCGGGATGTGTACCTCTTGGCCTTTTTAGCAAAAGTTCAAG
Organism: uncultured Spirochaetales bacterium; assembly: GCA_964624355.1. Taxonomy (GTDB): domain Bacteria; phylum Spirochaetota; class Spirochaetia; order JABEVK01; family JABEVK01; genus CAZUXL01. Next base: position 2,678 of record CAZUXL010000021.1, on the reverse strand, counting down.
GCAAAACATCCTCCAGCCTTCTCGGTCCCGCGATCCTGGAGGTAGCCGGGGTGGCGGACCAATTGGAACTTCTTAAATCCGGGGCCGATCGTTTTTAATTAATCTTTACAATCCGGGGCAAAGCCGGTAAGCTCCTTTTATGAAAATGCCCTGCCTCAGTGTGAGCCAGATAACCAGCCTCCTGAAAAACCTTTTGGAAGAAACCTTCACCGATGTGACCGTGGAGGGAGAACTATCCAACGGGGGATTAAGTTCCACCGGACATTACTTTTTCAACCTCAAGGACGAAACGGCGGTCATAAAAGGGGTGATGTTTAAAAATAGTTTATCCTCCCTGAGCTTTAAACCCCGGGACGGAATGAAACTGATCCTCCGGGGCCGCCTTTCGGTTTATGAAAAAACCGGGGAATACCGACTCATCGCCAATACCATGACCCTGGCGGGCACCGGGGATATTCTAGCCCGGTTGGAGGAATTGAAAAGAAAACTCACAGCTGAAGGGCTGTTTGACCAGGAAAGGAAAAAGCCCCTCCCCTTCTTCCCCACCAGCCTGGTTTTAATCACCAGCCCCACGGGAGCGGCCCTTCAGGATATGATTAAAAAACTGTCCCAACGGGACTTTCGAGGTCGAATCCGCATCCTTCCCGCGGCAGTCCAAGGGGATGAAGCCCCGGGACAGCTTATCAGGGCCTTGGAAATGGCCAATAAATATAAAATAGGAGAGGTCATTATCCTGGGTCGCGGGGGAGGAAGCCTGGAAGATCTTCTGGCCTTTTCCGACGAAGGGGTGGTGAGAGCCATAGCCGCCTCACAAATTCCTGTGATCTCTGCGGTGGGACACCAGGTGGACTGGGCGCTTTCGGACTTCGCCGCGGATCACCGGTCCCCTACCCCCACAGCGGCGGCGGAAGAAGTGTCCAAACCTTGGTTTGAAGTCTTTGATCAGGTCATCAGCGCCCAAACCGACATGAAAGAAGAAATCTTACGAAGAATTGAAAAGCTCCGGCTTCTTTTCCGTAATTTCCAAGTGGAAAATCTGGAAGAAAATTTCCGCCGGGTCCTCCAGCCTTATCTATTACGATTAGACGATGCTAAAGAGTCCTTAATTCAAGCCATAAGGGACCAGAAAACCACTTTGAATCACCGGTTAGAACTGGTGACCCGGGATCTGGAAGCTCATAGCCCCTTGGGAGTCCTGTCCCGGGGATATTCCGTGGTCTTGAATAAGAATCTTCAAGCCATTTCCCGTTCCCAAGATTTAACCCCAGCGGAAGAAGTGACCATCCGGTTTCACCAAGGTTCCAGTACAGCTATTATCCAGGAGATAAACTTATGAAAAATTTTGAACAGAGACTAGAAACCCTAGAAGAACTCACCGCCCAGATTAAAGCGGGAAAACTTCCCTTGGCGGAGACGATCGCTAAATTTGAAGAAGGGATCAGGTTGGCCAAGGGTTTGGAAAAAGAATTGGAAAAGATGGAAAAACGGGTGGAAATCCTCATTAAATCGGGAGAAATCCCCACCTCTGCGGGGGCTGAGCCTAATTTTGAACTTTTTGATGGGTTTTCAGATAGCTCCGAAGGGAAGTAAGATTGATCACCTGGCCTCTTTGTAAATCCGGTATGGCACCTCGGTTAACTTCGATGGCGTAAAGGGCAAGGCCGCTGCTCGGAACAGGGGTTTCGTTGAAGGGCTCCAAAGGCAGGATATCCAAGATCCGGCCTTCGGAATCGATATAGGCGATATCCAGGGGAATGCGGGTATTTCTCATCCAGAAACTTAAAACTTCCGGCTCATCGAAGACAAAAATCATCCCCCCATCCTGGGGAAGAGAATCCCGAAACATCAATCCTCTCTGCCTTTGAGCAGGGGTCGTGGCCAATTCCAGATTAAAAGTTTTTTCCCCCATCTTTAGGGTAAGCAGAGCACCAGCGGAACAGGAAGCTAAAAGTAAACCAAGTAAAACTATCATGAGTGTACGGAGGTTTATAAGATAGCTGTATTTAAAATTTTTCAATGAATTTCTCCCGGGCTATTTTTCCCTGGGCTTCCGTAGTTTGGGTTTCACCGGTGAGGGAATTGAGGGTCTTTATATCAAGATATTTGATCGTTAGGGGTTTTTCAAGCACCAGACGGGTGGATTCATCCTCCCAATAAGCCCGGGAGGGATCCAGAGCCTTGGTCAGTCCGTATTTTTTACTAAAACTCGTAAAAAATGAAAAATAGTCCAGCATCCGGGGGTTCATCACCAAGGTGATACTGTGCAGCTTTTCCTGGTAGAACTGAAAGGCCCCCCGAAGAATATAAAAATTACCTTCGGTTTCAATCAGGTTTGTCAGGGGCCGATTGAGAAGACTCACATCCGGATCACCCCGGTAGGAAAAATAAGGGCTATTTTTTAAAAGTTCTTTCACTTGTTCCAGACTCAACCCCAACTCCAGCTGGTCAAAACCCCGGGGGAGGGTTTTAACCAGGGGAACCTCGGGACTTTGGGCAAAGACCAAAGGAGAACTTAGAAAAAAAAGTATGGGGACCATGGTAAATAGATTGGGTTTCACCCTTAGTTTTTCGGCAGAAATGGGAATAATCGTAATTCTGAATCCGGTTTACTAAGAAATGTTTCGCACTGGGGAATGGGGAACTAGGGAACATCAGAAGAAAGAGAGGATTTCACGCAA
>CAZUXL010000020.1:30661-34773 GCA_964624355.1 uncultured Spirochaetales bacterium | reverse complement strand
CAACCTTGGCAACCTTCAGGATCCCACGCCCAGGTCGTTGGTTCGCATGGATGTCGAATAAATGGCTGGCCCCATCCACCCTCGATTTGTCTTGAAACCATGAAGATCCTGGATGTAGGAGTCAAGAATCCTTCCTAAAGGTGGGGGCAAAGGAATCAGTAATCCAGTGAAGATCTCACGCTCAGGTGCTAAGGCTCTAAGTGGGGAGAGAATTCATGAAATACACCGGAGCGTCGGTGAAATTCACCGGGTGCCCGGTGGTAGAGGCCGGAGCGTTGATGAAATTCCCCGGAGTGCCGGTGATGGAGACCGGAGTTCGGGTGAAATTCACCGGAGTGCCGGTGATTTAGATCGGGGTGTCGGCGAAATTCACCGGAGTCCCGGTGGTGGAGGGTAAAGATGAATACATTTAAAGCTCCCATCTTCTCAATCCCGCCCATTCATGTCCCACAGTAAGTCACAAACTTTTCTTCATTAAGGGGACCGGCTGTCTCCAATTCCTCAAGTCCCGTGACCTTCAGAAAGGGGTTCTGGACAATCTCGAGTAAACGGAAAAAGGGTTCCCTGTTGCCTTGTTCAGCCTCGTCCAAGGCTTGTTGCAACCAGTAGTTCCGGGGAATGTAGACCGGATTCACTGATAACATCAACCGGGCAGGTTCACGCTCTTCTCTCAGCCTGTCCCTCCATTTCCCTATCCAAGAGGAAGGTGGGACAGGTGCATCCTTCTCCGAACCGGTGCCCGAAATGAGGGAGGTCAAACTACGAAACGTCAGGGTGAAGTCAGCTCCCACATCCTCCATCCAGGAAAAGAGGGACTGAAGCAATTCCCCATCCCCAGACCGGGATTGGGAAAGACCCAATTTCTGACCAAGCCGATGGAGAGCCCTTTCTTGAAAATGGACTTCGAAGTTCTTCAGGCGATACTGGGCCAGGAGGAGGGCTTTCTCGGAATCGGTATCGATAAGAGGAAGGAGTGCTTCAGCAAACCGGGCTAAGTTCCACCCTGTCACCGCCCCTTGCCGGCCGTAGGCGTACCGACCATGAATGTCGATGGAACTGAAGACTTTCCCCGGAGAGTAGGTGTCTAAAAAGGCGCAGGGACCGTAGTCGATGGTCTGTCCAGAAATGGCCACATTGTCGGTGTTCATGACCCCGTGGACGAATCCCGCAGCCATCCACCGGGCAACCAAGTCTGCCTGAGCCTGGGCTACCGCATCCCACAAGGCAAGAGCAGGAGCTGGATGATTTTTCAAAAAAGGATAATGCCGATTCACAGTATAATCCGTGAGTTTCTGAAGTATGCCCAGGTCATCCTGAGCAGCGGCGAACTCAAAGGTACCAATCCGAATATGACTGGCGGCTGCCCGGGTCAACACTGCTCCCGGTAGGGAGGTTTCCCGACGAACTTTTTCGCCCGTGGTAGCCACCGCTAAACTTCTCGTGGTAGGAATCCCCAGAGCCGCCATAAACTCGCTCACCAGGTATTCCCGGAGCATGGGACCCAGTGCAGCCTTTCCATCTCCCCGACGGGAATAGGGCGTAGGACCTGAACCCTTGAGCTGAAGATCCCACCTTTCCCCCTTGGGAGAAAGGATCTCCCCTAAGACGGCGGCCCTTCCATCTCCTAAGTTTGTGAAATGTCCATATTGATGACCAGCATAGGCTTGGGCAAAAACCCTGGCTCCGGGAGGCGGTTGGGAACCTGCAAAAATGGCCTGATCTGCTTCCTCTAAAAAATCTCCAAGCCCCAGATCCCTGGCCAATTGTTGGTTTAGGATCACAACCTTCCCATCCGGTACTGAGGAGGTCACTATTTCTGTGTAAAAAACTTCCGGTAGGGTTAGATAGGAAGAATCCAGTTTCCATTTCATAGGAATGAATATACTTTAAAATCTCCGGGACGGCAGCTGGGTACACACTTCAAGGTGGTTATTCCCACCCGGTCGGGATATCACTCTTTCTAGGGTAAAAAAACAGTATGAAGATAGATCTCACGCTAAGGCGCAATGGCGCTAAGTGGGGAGAGTATACATGAAATTCACCGGAGTATCGGTGGTGGAGACCGGTGTCCGGGTATAGCATAAGTTAATTAAATTCATCTTTGGAATAATTCTAAGTACTGGACAGGTTAAAAACTGTACGATAAGGTGGGTAGACTGAGGCACCTATGAAATTAACTCGTTCATTTATTTTTATAATCATGGCTATTGTAGTAAACACCCAGATATTTGCCGATCCTTTGGCTCAAGAGAACAAGGCGTTGGTCTTAAAGTTTCTCACCCAGATTTATTCCGAAGGCTCATCCAAGGATTTGGGCGCATTTTTCTCATCGGATTATGTGGAACATGACATTTCCTTGGAACCTGGGGAGAATGGCTGGAAAGGTGTGGTGGATATGTCTGCTTCAACTCCAGAGAGATTCTGGAAAGCTTATCGAAGTGCCGCTACCGGGGATTTGGTAGCTATCCATTCCCAATTTAAACAGGGACTAAAGTCGACTATTCTACTCGATGTTTTCAGGATCGGCCCCCAGGTTTTTACCGAACATTGGAAAATAAGCCAGCCAGAGGTCTTACGGACAGCCAACGGGAACACCATGGTGGATGGGGATGAAGGAAGGACCGAAGCGGAGGGTGTGGCAGAAAAGAATAAAAAAACGGTGACTGAAATGATTGACCTCCTCTTCGCTAAAGGCCAGGCTCAAGCCGGGGATAGGTTGGTGCGGGAGGATTATATCCAACACAATCCCCATGTAGCCCATGGAAGAGTGGCCTTGAAAAAACTTTTTGCTGGCAGGATCAACGCAGTGAGTGTTAGGTTTAGTGTTGCCGAAGGTAATCTTGTATTTTGCATGATGAATTACCCTAATACCATTATAGTGGATATTTTCCGTGTTCAAGACGGTTTGGTCGCTGAACACTGGGATGTCCGTCAGGGGGAACCATCTCCTCAGACCGTTCCGCCAGGAAGATCTCTCTGGTAATAAGAGGGTGTACAATAACCTAGGGTTCTCTTTTACGGGCTTCCACTAAGTTGAAAAAGTTGAGATGTTAGCTTACTTTTGCAACTTGGAGGCTTTGCGTGAAATTTTCATGTCGTTTCTTTTAGAGTTCCCAGAGTTCGAAAGAAAACACCCGGTCTCGATTCTGAGAGCCTGAGTGTTTTTTCGATTTTTATTCTTTTACTTCTTCAATTCTCGCATCAGAGGCGTTTTTCTTGATGCTTTCGATCCCGTTGATACAGGAATCCTTGGATTTATACCCTTCGCCAGTGGCAATGACCTGTCCGTTAGGGGCCTTTAGTCGGAATCGGAATTCCCCTTTTTTATCCACATAAACTTCAAATTTTGCTGCCATTGTGTTCTCCTTGAATAAAGTATGAACCAAAGAACTTAGCTCTGCAATATCCCGGTCCTTCGATCATCCAAAACGGTTTTTTAGTTTCATGAAAAGATCGTCGGCCTCATCCTCTTCCATTTCCATTTCCATTTCCGCATTCATTACCAAGTTCTGTGGAATTTCCTCCAAAAACGGGGAGGGGAGGGGATGATGAGTTTCGGTCATGGATCGCCGGGTACGGCAGGCGGTCATATAAAGATGCTTCCGGGCCCGGGTGATGGCCACATAAAATAGCCTCCGCTCTTCTTCGTAGGCTTCTGGATTTTCCAGAACGGATTTTTCGTGGGGAATGACCTTGTCTTCGACTCCAGCGATGAACACCACATCGAACTCCAGCCCTTTTGAAGCATGGATGGTCATGAGGTTCACCGCTCCCTTATCCTTGTCCGAGTCTTCATCCCTGCCAGAGAGGGTGACCCGGTTGAGCCAGAGTCCCAAATCCGGTTTTGTATTGTCGGGATTATTCTCCCATTCCTCTAAAAAGCCAATCACTGTCTCCACATTTTTATACTTCCATTCCGCGGCCTTGGCGGACTTGGGATTGTCGGCCAACAGGTGTCCCCAGTAATCGATGGTTTCCACCAGATCCCGGACCAAGGGGGCATATTTTTTTCCTTTGGACCAGGAAAATTGCCTCTGCCAGTCTCCTACATTGTCCAAAAAGACCGAAAGTTCCGCCTTGGCTTTGTCGGGCAAGGGGGAATCATGGGCCAT
>CAZUXL010000020.1:25126-30561 GCA_964624355.1 uncultured Spirochaetales bacterium | reverse complement strand
GTGGACCGGTAGTTTTGTTCCAACTTGATCTCCACTCTCTCGGGAAAGTCGGTTTCAAACTGGACGATATTTTTATAATTCGCCCCGCGCCAGGAGTAGATGGACTGATCATCATCCCCCACGACGCAAAGATTATGATGATTCTGGGCTAAAAGTTGCACAATGCGATACTGGCTCATGGAAGTGTCTTGAAATTCGTCCACCAGGATGTATTTGTAACGAGCCTTATACTCCTCCAGGATCTCCGGATGATTTTCCCAAAGATCGATGGGTTTCATAATGAGGTCATCAAAGTCCAGGGCATTGTAAAGCTTTAAATGCTCCTCGTACTCTTTATACAGGTCCTTGTAAATATCCGGCTGGTCTTCGAATCCCCGGCGTCGGGTTTTCACCCCGGAAAAAAGGTTGAGTACTGCCTGGACTTCCGCAGGTTCCAAACTGATATCCATGCTTCGGGCACTTTCTTTGAGCAGGGCTTCGGAGTCTGATTGGTCGTAGATGGTAAAATGGGGCCGATAGCCCAGAACATGACCGGAATCCCGGAGAATTTGAACTCCAAAGGCGTGAAAGGTCGAAACTGTAAGGTTGGATAACTTTTTTTTGGTGAGTTCTTTCACCCGTTCTTCCATTTCCCGGGCTGCTTTGTTGGTGAAGGTCAGGGCTAGGATGGCGTTTTGCGGGATATGGTTTTCCAACATGTTGGCGATGCGGAAGGTGATCACCGAGGTTTTACCGGAGCCGGCACCGGCAATGATCAAAAGGGGGCCATGAATGGTTTCAGCAGCCTGTCGCTGCTGGGGATTGAGCTTGGAAAGGTCTATGGGCATGGGGGAAAGATAGCATTTTTTTAGGGAAGGGAGAAGGGATTTACACCTTCTGAACTAAAGGGCGTCCAGGGTGTCCCTCATGATCTGCTTCAGGGATTGAAAAGTGGACCCCCGCCGGGTGTTCCAGGCGCTAAAACCCAGGAACAGGGGCCAAATTAAACCAAATATTCCCAAACCCAGGGTAAACGGAGAGAGTTGTAGGTGCAAACCTAGGGAAAATATCCAGGGAATCTGACCGATGAGGGTGAATATTGTCCAAGAAAACCCGGGAATGACCCAGTGAAAACTAACCACCGTTCCCATATCCTTGCATTCGATGGAAAGATCCCAGGCGGGGGACCCAAGAAGAGGCTTCTCCACCCCGTTTTGGGGGGTATAGGCAAGTCGTAATGTTTTTTTTGAGATAATTTTTAACCCGGATATGCCCCTCAGGCCTAAAATGCGTTCCCTGGTTTCCTCAAGAGAATAAGGGGAAATCAGGGAACAGCAGGGCTTCATGAGGACTACAGCATCAGCCGGGTGTGGCCGTGGTAGTGCTGATCCCGAAGAGCTTGGATCTCGGGGCTACTGAGGTAATCTTCAAAGGTGGCCTTTCGGTCTATCCAACCAGAAGGGGTCAACTCGATGATCCTATTGGCGGTGGACTCCATCAGGGCGTGGTCATGGGTTACTATCAATAGGACTTCTTTAAAGTCCTGGAGGGCTTCGTTCAAACTGGTGATGGATTCCAAATCCAAATGGTTCGTAGGCTCATCCATAATCAGGACATTTCCCCCGGTAAGCATCATCTTGGACAACACACAGCGAACCTTTTCCCCTCCGGAAAGAACTTTCACGGGTTTCTGGGTTTCATCACCGGAGAAGAGCATTCTCCCGAGAAATCCCCGAAGGGTGGTTTCATCCTGTTCGTTTTGCTTGGCGAAAGGCCGCAGCCAATCGACCAAGTTTTCGTCTTCCAAAAAGTACCGGTTGAAGTCCTTGGGGAAGTAGCTGGTGGTGATGGTGGATCCCCATTCCATGGTTCCCGAATCCGGCTGGAGATTTCCCGAAAGGATTTCAAAGAGCTGGGTTTTCGTGGCCGCATCCCCCAGGAAAGCGATCTTTTCCCCGGGCTGCACCACCATTTCAAAATTATCCAAACCGTAGGAGCCTTCCACTTTGTACGAAAGCCCCTTCACCGTGAGGATGGACTTTCCGCATTCCCGATCGGGCTTAAAGGCCACATAGGGGAATTTCCGGCTGGAAGGTTTAAGGGATTCCAGGTCCAGTTTATCCAAGATTTTTTGCCGGCTGGTGGCTTGTTTCGACCGGGCGGCGTTGGAGGAAAACCGGGCAATAAAAGTTTTTAGTTCCGCGGCTTTGTCCTCGGCTTTTTTCTTATCATCTTTTTTCTGTCGGTTCAAAAGCTGGCTGGTCTGGTACCAGAAATCGTAGTTACCCACGTACATATTGATGGCGCTGTAGTCGATGTCGGCGATATGGGTACAGACCTGATTCAGGAAGTGCCTATCATGACTCACCACGATCACCAGGTTTTTAAAGTCGTAAAGGAATCCTTCCAACCATTTGATGGACTCCAAGTCCAAATGGTTCGTGGGCTCATCCATGATCAAAATATCAGGATTGCCAAAAAGAGCCTGGGCGATTAAAACCCGGACTTTTTCACCTCCCTCCAGGTCCTTCATGTATTTTTCATGATGGGAATCGGAAATGCCAAGACCATTTAGAAGAATACCGGCTTCCGATTCCGCTTCCCATCCCCCCATTTCTGCAAAATCCCCTTCCAGCTCAGAAGCCCGGATACCGTCGGCCTCACTGAAATCCGCCTTTTCATACAGGGTATTCCGTTCAGTCATAATGGCATAAAGTTTTTTATGTCCCATGATGACTGTGTCGATGACCCGGGATTCATCAAAGAGGAAGTGGTTCTGCTGGAGAACAGCCATGCGGAGATTTCCAGGAATATTAATCTCCCCGGTATCGGCTTCAATTTCCCCGGAAAGTATCTTTAAAAAGGTGGATTTTCCAGAACCATTGGCTCCGATGAGGCCATAACAGTTACCGGGATTGAATTTAATATTGACTTCTTTGAAAAGCATCCGCTTTCCGAAGCCTAAGGAGACATTGTTTACGTTTATCATCCCCTAATTTTTACCTTTTTATGGGGCATGGGTCAAGGTAAGGGAGAGATTTTAGGGGTGACTCTTTGGGGAACGATCCTTTTAACAGGAGATTACAGATCCTTCATAAAATCTTGAACCAGGTTATCCACCTCGTCCTGACCCGCATCCCCCTGGCGCTCGTAGGCTAATTCTTGGTTTAAACCCTGGAGTTTCTTTAAAAGGCTATAGATGAGCATCATTAATATTTTTATCCCAGGACCGGGGTTCTTCGAGATAAAATTGAGCAGGTCTTTCCTTTCCCAACGGTAAACCAGACCGGAGGAAGCGGCGGTTACCCGGGCAGTCCGGGCCATTTTGGGGAAAATGCCCCCTTCCCCTAGGGATTCGCCCGGGCCAAGGACGTTCAGATAAGCCTGGGTGTTATCGTTTCGTGCGACGCTGATATTCAGGGTTCCGGATTGAATAAAGTACACACATTCCCCGGGGTCCCCCTCATCGATGATCAGATCCCCTTCTTGAAAATCCAAAGGGGTGAGGGATTTACTCAGGTCCAAAAGTTCCCCGTCCCTGAGAAAACGAAATACAATAATTTGTTTCAAATCTTGAGGTTTCATAGTGTAAGTGTAGTAGAGGTATTGGAGGAATGCAAGGAGGGGAAGGGATATGGGAGAATTGGGGACTCTTAGATTTATTCCTTATCCTCTCTTCTCCGTGCCCCCGCGCCTCCGTGTGAAATTTCTCCGTCTTTTTTAAATGTAAAATAAGCTACATCTTCTAATAAATATGGCAGGAAGCCACCAACCCAACCCCAAAAGTATTCCCCCATCCTTTTCCCTAACCTCTCCCTTCCCCCACTTCCATCCCCCGTATATAATTCCCCCATGGCTGAAAATGTACCCAAACCAGATCACTTAAAATTAAAACTCTTTCCTTTTTTTTCCTCCTATAAAGAGGGGGAGTTGAAAAAAATCTACGACTATGTGGATGAATGGGAATTCACCGAAGGGTCTGTTCTCGCCTTCCCTCAGGATACCTGGGACCAAGCTTTTTTCATTCTTTCAGGTAGTTTGAGCTTGGAAAGGGAAGGGGACAAAGCCGGGGTTCGTACCTATTTCGGTCCTGGGGAAGTCTGGGGTCTGGATCATTTGGAGGGATTGTGTCTTGGGGATGGGGTGGTGAAGGGCCACACACCTGGAAAGCTTCTGGTGCTCTCAAAAAGTCCATGGGAGCAGTTTCAGATTCGAACGAGAGGCAAAGGAAAAAGTTCTCTTCATTTGCCTTCTTTGGCTAAAAAATGGAAATTTCTTTTTCCGGGAGAGGAATTTATCCGGCTTTCCCGATCCTCCCGGTGGTTTCTTGCCCTAAATCTTATCCCTTGGTTTTTGACCCTTATTTTAACTGTGTTACTGGGTTTTGGTTTTTATAATTCCTTTGGAGGGGTTCAGGGGAGAGTCTTCCTGGGATTCTTAGGGATTCTCACCGGCTTAGTTAGTATTTTCGGCGGGGGGATCACCTATTGGCTTTGGGGTCGGCAGCTTTTAATCCTCACGGGAACTTCCTTGGTCCGACGGGAGTTCAGTGGAAAACTAAAGCACTCCGGGGTTCAGAAAATTCCCCTCAGTGAGATCCAATCCCTCACGGTGGAAAAAAAGGGATTTCTTTTTTCCCTCCTTCAAATTGGAACTCTGAGGGTGAAAACCTCAGCCCTCGGGGGAGAAATTGTCTTTCCTGGGTTGAGCCGTCCAGAAACTTGGGAACATTCTGTGGGTCAGTTGAAACAAAATCTAAACCACCAGAGTCAAAAAGCAACCCGGGAAAATCTCCGAACTCTTCTGAGGGAGAAAATTGGTCAACCCGCAGGGGTTAAGGTTCTTAAAACAGCTAAAATTCCCCAAAACAAGACTCAACGGAGGAATGATTGGGAGCGTTCGGGGGACAATATGATATTCCGCAAGCACCCATGGCTGCTCCTAAAAAAGATTTGGTGGGGACTTCTCGGCTTGGGCACCATGATCCTTCTGGGTGTCCTGGGGGCTGTGAACCACTGGGACGGGTTCTGGCTTTTACTGTGGGTGTCCTTGGGAATCGTGGGATTCTCTGGAAAGGTATTTTGGGAGTATTGGGATTGGGACAATGATATATTCCAGATTTCCCCCCAGGGAGTGACAGATTTTGACCGAAAGCCCCTGTGGTTTGGGGAGAGTAAAAAAGAGGCGCCTTGGGGAGCCATCCAAGGTGTAGGGGTGGAAAAAACCGGTTGGATTCCTCTGATTCTGGACTTTGGTAATGTGAATATTTTAACCGGCGGGGCGGATTCGGGGTTAGTTTTTGAGGGCGTGAAACACCCGGAGTTGGTCCAGGCCCAAATTTTTTCAGGACGCCAAGCGTATTGGCAAAAAAAAGAAGCCCAGGAGAAGAACCAACGGGGGGAAGAAATGGCTGAGATCCTGGAGATTTACGACCAGGGGAAAGAAAACGGTGATTT
>CAZUXL010000020.1:2860-25026 GCA_964624355.1 uncultured Spirochaetales bacterium | reverse complement strand
AGCATCCGAAGTTTTGTCATGAGGGCAACCCGGATCACCGATGGGCAAAAAAGGGCTCTGGAAGAGCTGTATCCCCTCTATGGTGTGGATTTTGCCACGGGGTCCTTCAAAACTGAAGATTTATTTCCCGGCTTTAAAAAGTATGTTTTGGAAATCGGTTTTGGGATGGGGGATGCGACCCTGGAACTAGCTGCAAATCAGCCGGAGACGGGATTTTTAGCCATCGATGTCTACACCCCGGGGATTGGGCGGGTTCTAGCGGAGATAGAAAAGCGGGGATTGAAAAACCTCAAGGTGGTGAACTACGATGCGGTGGAAATCATCCCCAAATTAGAGACCGGAGCCTGGGATGGGATTCATGTGTTTTTCCCCGATCCCTGGCCTAAAAAAAAGCATCATAAACGCCGGTTACTTCAAACTCCTTTTGTCACGACCCTGGTCAGACCCTTAAAAACCGGCGGCTATCTTTATGCCGCCACTGACTGGGAAGAGTACGGGATCGAAATTCTCCAGGTCTTTTCCACCACCGAAGGGTTGAAAAACTCCTTTGAGTCCTGGGCGGATGTACCCTGGAGACCAAAAACCAAGTTTGAAACCCGGGGAATCAAGGAAAATCGTCCTATCCGGGAGATTTTTGTCCAGAAGACCTCTGTTTAATTTCACCTTCGATTGACAAAGATTACCCAGACCAATAATTTTAAAACCGAACCCGAGGGAGGTCCTATGGAAGTGCAGAAAACCCTAGAACAAATTGAGAAGGACTTTCTGGATAAGTTCACGGTGGTGGCGGAAAGAGGAAACTTTTTCGACCCCGGCCTCTACGAAAAATACAATGTAAAACGGGGACTGCGAAACGCCGACTCCAGCGGTGTGGTGGTGGGTCTCACAGAAGTGGGGGAAGTCCACGGCTACGTGATCGACGAAGGGGAAAAAGTTGCTTCCTGGGGACGTCTGAGATACCGGGGTTACGACGTAAAGGACCTGGTCGCCGGGTTTCAAAAAGAAAAACGCTTTGGGTACGAAGAAACCGCCTATCTTCTTCTTTTTTCCGAACTCCCCACCCCCGAACAGCTGGCAGATTTTAAAACCTTCATGGGTCACCTGAGAAACCTTCCCCCCAGCTTCAAGGAAGACGTGATTCTACGGTTCCCCAGTCCCGATATTATGAACCAATTGGGTAGGGCTGTGCTTTTTAATTATTCCTTCGATAGCAATCCCGAGGATAATTCGGTAAAAAACGTGCTCCGTCAGTGTGTGGAACTCATTTCCCGGTTTCCCACTTTAGTGGCCTACGGTTATCAGGCCAAGCGTCATTACCACGGTAAGGGATCCCTCCATCTCCACCGCCCCCGGCCTGAGCTTTCCACGGCGGAAAATTTTCTTTATATGATTCGGGATGATAACGCCTTTACGCCCCTGGAGGCGGAGGTTCTGGATCTGGCTTTGGTTCTCCATGCGGAACACGGAGGGGGAAATAACTCCACCTTTAGTCTTCGTTTGGTTACCTCCGCCGGTACAGACACCTACAGCGCCATGGCTGCGGGTATCGGTTCCCTCAAGGGTATCAAGCACGGTGGAGCTAATATCAAGGTCATGGAAATGATGGATGATATCAAGGCCAACGTGAAAGACTGGGAAAACGACGAAGAGCTCGTGGCTTATCTAGAAAAAATCTTGAGAAAACAGACCTTTGACAAACAGGGGCTTATCTATGGCATGGGCCACGCGGTTTACACCCTCTCTGATCCCCGGGCAGAACTTCTGAAAGCCAAAGCAGAAGAATTGGCCAAGGAAAAAGACAGGCTTCAGGAGTACCATCTTTATGACTCCATTGAACGCCTATCTCCCGCAGTTTTCCGGAAAGTCAAAGAGAATATGAAAGAGATTTGTGCCAATGTGGATCTCTATTCCGGGTTTGTTTACGATATTTTGGGCATTCCCCGGGAACTCTACACCCCCATATTTGCGGTGAGTCGTGTGGCAGGCTGGGCAGCCCACCGGATTGAGGAAATCGTTTCAGGGAACCGCATTATCCGTCCTGCGTATAAAAATGTTCTTCCCAAACAACAGTATGAGCCCCTGCTAGATAGGGGAATGCACTCCTAATTTGTTAGGTCAAGGAATCTTCCGGGCTTTCTTGACCAATTTGCTCAGATGTCGCATATTGGGCCCTTACCAAAGGGAGAGATAAGTGGATTTTGATGCCGTTGTTGTGGGTGCCGGTCATGCGGGAATAGAGGCTGGTTTGGCCTTGGCCCGCCTGGGATTTCAAACCGCCTTGATTACCCAAAATCTGGACACCATCGGGAAGTTAAGTTGCAACCCCGCTGTGGGTGGCCTGGCCAAAGGGAATCTGGTCCGGGAGATTGATGCCCTGGGGGGAGAGATGGGCCGGCTCATCGATGCTACGATGATCCAATTCCGTATCCTGAACAAAAGCCGGGGGCCTGCGGTCCAAGCACCCCGGGCTCAGGCGGACAAATACGCCTATCAGGCTAAAGCCAAACGGACCTTGGAACTTCAAAAAAATCTATTTCTCCTCATGGATACGGTTTCTGATTTTATTTTAGATGGTAATGGCACCGCAGTTCAGGGGGTGATCACCGAGAGGGGTAAAAAATACACTTCCCGGGTGGTGGTGCTCACCACCGGAACCTTTTTGGCTGGGAAAATTTTTATCGGGGACTATGAAGCCGCCGGCGGACGGCTGAACGAGCCCGCTGCCTACGGTCTGGATAAAGTTTTGAGAAATCTGGGATTTAAAGTGGGGCGGATGAAAACCGGAACCCCGGCCCGGGTGGCCCGTTCGAGTCTGGATTTTTCAAAAATGGAAGCGGAATTCGGGGATACCGACATCCTCCCTTTTTCTTTTTCCGATCCCATGCCCAATCGGCCTCGTTTGGCCTGTTATGTGACCTACACCAACGAAACCACCCATCAAATCCTAAGGGACTCCATGCATAGAAGTCCCCTGTATTCCGGAAAGATCGTGGGGTCAGGCCCCCGGTACTGTCCCTCCATTGAGGATAAAGTCAAGAAATTCCCCGAAAGAGACCGGCACCAGATTTTCGTAGAACCCGAGGGCGCGGATACGGAGGAAATGTATCTCAACGGTATCTCCTCCTCCATGCCCGAAGATGTCCAAGAAGCTTTCATTCACTCCATTGCCGGATTGGAAAATGCCCAAATCATGAGACCTGCCTACGCGGTGGAATACGATTATATGGATCCCAGTCAGCTGCTTCCCACCTTGGAAACAAAACGCTTGGCCAACCTTTTTGTGGCAGGACAAACCAACGGTACCTCCGGCTACGAAGAGGCTGCGGCCCAAGGACTTATGGCAGGGATCAACGCTGCTATGAAGATTCAGGGAAAACCTGGGGTTATTCTTTCCCGGTCTGAGGCGTATATCGGGGTGCTTTTGGATGACCTGGTGACCCTGGGAACCGAGGAGCCTTACCGGATGTTCACCAGTAGGGCTGAGCATCGCCTGAGTCTTCGCCATGATTCCTCCGACTCGCGGCTCACTGCCCGGGGACGGGAAATCGGACTGGTGAGCGACCAAGCCTGGGAGCATTTTGAAGCGAAAAAAAAGGGGATCGAAGAGATCAAGGAGCTTTTAAATCAGAGGCGAATAGGGGAGAAGGATCTTTTAAACTTACCTGCGGATTCCCAGCTTCACCATCCTCACAGTCACACCCTCTATAAAGCTTTAAAAGATCCCGAGGTGTCCATCGCAGACTTTAGGATTCTGGAACCCCAATTAGCCGAGGGACATCTATTGGAATGGCTTCGTCAGGCGGAATTGGATGTGAAATACGACGGTTATATTGCTAAACAAGACAGAATGGTGGAAAAGTTCTCAAAGTTGGAAAATATTAAAATTCCCGACGGCTTTAACTACGACTCCATTGAAGGACTTTCCAATGAAGCTCGGGAAAAATTGGCGAAAGTCAGACCCGTATCCGTGGGACAGGCCAGCCGGATTTCCGGTTTGCGTACCAGTGATGTGGCCATTCTTATGATGAGCGTGGGTAAATAGTAACGGATGAATGAAACCTTAAAAAGTGGTTTAGAAACCTTAGGCTGCCCGGAAATCTATGAAAAACTCCTGGAATACTTTCACGAGATCAAGCTTTGGAATACCCGGTACGGCCTGGTAAATTTTTCCGAAGACCGGGAATTGATTGTGAAGCATTTTTTAGACTGCCTTGCTCCTTTGGAGCCTTTTAAAAAATGGGGATCTCTCAGGTTTGCAGATATCGGCAGCGGGGCAGGGCTTCCGGGGATACCGCTCTCTCTCGCCCTCCCGGAGTGCCGCTTTACCTTGGTGGAAAAGCAGGCAAAACGGGTACGGTTCCTGGAAAATACCCAATTAATGGTGGGACTTCCCAATGTGGAAATTTTGAATGTGAATTTTGAATCCTTGGAGTCTTCCTACGACCTGGTCACATTCCGGGCCTTTACCCCTTTGGATACAGAAGTGGTTCTCAAGTTGTTAAAACTCGTGGCTCCCGGCGGACGCATTGCGGCGTATAAAGCCCGGAAACAGTCCATCGACCTGGAATTGAAGGCTTTAGAATCTTTGAACCTCCCCTTGGAAGTCATCCCTTTGAAGGTTCCTTTTTTAGACGATGAAAGACATTTGGTAGTGATCCATAAAGTTTGAAGTAAAGAGGCTCTGAGACCTTATCTAAGGCCCTCTTACTTCAAGTTTGACATGGCTTTTAACAATCCATCCTTTTCCACCAGGTCGATGAGCCGGGCTTCCACGAACTGTTTTGCCGTCTGGGTGTAGGTTCCTGCCGTGATGCAAAATCCCCGACCTGCCCGGACCTCTTTTATCCTCTGGTGCATTTCCCTCAGGAAAAGTTCCCCCACCTGGGCGTTGGTCCTGAGAAACCTGAAAAGGATAATATCTTCCCACTTGGAAGTGCTGACTTCACACAATATATCCGCATAGTCGTTTTTTTGCACATTCACATCCACAATTTTGATCTTGGCTTTGGGGAAAAAACTGAAGCAAAGATTTCGGCACAGAATGACAAATTCACTGGCGGGGGAAACCATGTAGGTTTGAAGGTTGCGGTTGGAGCTGAACTCGCTTAAGCGGGCGATCTGGGCGGGCACATCCTTGTAATTATCATCCACCGAGCGGATTTCCTTCAAAAGTCTTAGAGCTGAGTCCATATCCTGATTTTGGTTATACGCCGCTGCCAGGCGGTATTTCATTTCCAAGAGGATATCCCTGGAAATATTGGTGTGGCGAAGTCCCAATTCCAAGTCTCCGATGGCCTTATCGTATTGTCTGGCATTGTAGTTGATAGTCGCTGCAAAAAGGGAAGACTTTGGACCGAGTTGAGGATCCGGGCGTAGATGGGAGAATATTTTCAAGGCATTATCCGCCTGCCCTCCGTCGAAGTAACATTCTGCCAAGTAATACAGGGTTTCCTTGTCTGTAGGGTCCACATCCACAGCTTTCTTTAGAAAATTTATCGCCTCCTTGGATTTCTTCATCTTGAAAAGACTTTGACCCAAATATTTTAATATTCCGGGATACTCGGGTTTTAATCGATAGGCGGTCTGTAGAAAGGCCAATGCTTTCTCGTAGACTTTTCTTTGGTATTCGATCATTCCCAAATAAAATTGAAGTTCAAAGCTCTCGGCATTCATGGCTTTTGCGATCACCAGAGATTTGTAGGCTTCTTCTATTTGGTTTACTTTAAAACAGGATATACCGTACCTAAGGTTGATGGTAAACTCATCCATTCCCTCATTCCCATCGACTAAACTTATAAGTATTCGATAAGTTTTAAGGGCTTTATCAAATTCTCCTTCGGTGAAAGCCAGATTGGCCAAGGCTTGGAGGGCTTCCGCATCCTTGGGATTGGAGGACAGTTTTTTATTGGCTTCCTTGATAATTGTGTCCCGATCTTTGTTTTTTATTGCTTTTACCTTTTTATCCGGAACAGAACTTCCGATAAACTTAAAGTAAAGAATTGCCAGGAAAACAACGAAGACACTGATTATGATGCTGATTACGATAAAATCCATGGATGACATGACTCTATTATCGGGTCAGTAAATTCATATTGTCAAGAAAAGGTGAAAAAATCGTTCTGCGTTGACAAAATTCTAGGTGAGGACTAAGGTTAATAGAGGAACCGGGGGATCGTTTTGAAAAATCCAACCATTGCCATCAGACAGGCCGACGGTACGTTTTACCCAATTATCGAAGAGGGTAAGCCGGGAAAAAAACGTCTGGTGCTTTCACCAGCTAAAAATGCCCAGCAGACAGCCCGGCTCGAACTTTATAGGGGGGAAGGGTCCTCCATGGACAACGCCCTCCAGTTTGCCACCTTGGAAGTCCCCATTTCTCAGAACCCCACCGGTGATATTGAACTGGTTTTGGATCTGGGAAATGACGGCAATCTCCTGGCCTCGGCGGGGTTAAAGGGACAATTAGATAAACAAGAGTTTAAAATCCACCTGGATGATTTACCCTCTGGCTCCGAAGAACCCGAATCTGTTTTGGAAGATGACCGGATGTCCATGGACTTAGACTCCCCTTTGTCCACTGAGGAAGATCCCTTCGAGTTTGATTTGGAAGAAGATCTTCCAAAAACCGATCAAGAGATTTTGGACGATGACTCCCTGGCTGCCGATGGTCTGGATGAATTTTTCTTGGATGAGGAGCCGGAAGCAGGTGACGTTTCCACCCTTCCCATGGAATCAGAAACCGATACTCCTGAGGATTTTTCTTATACTCCGCCTCAGGAAGAAGATGATCTAGGGGACCTTAGCTCCTTTGGGGACTTTGAAGACTTGGAGACACCTGTTTCCGAAGATTCCCTGCCCCAAATGGATTTGGAACCCCATGAAGATTTAATTATTCCAGAATCCCCAGAGGATGAGTCCTTCGATCTTTCCTCCATGGACGAATTGGAAGAGTTGGAAGAAATCTCCGGTGGCGGCTTACAGGATGAAAAAGAGCCTAAGCCCGCCTTTGTCACCTCTCCCGAGGGATTTTCCCTGACACTTGGACCGGAAGAAGAGAAAGAAGATGATTTTGGCTTGAGTACCCCTGAAGCCTCAACCGGGGCGGACGATTTCTCCTTGGGAGATATGGATTTCGGCGGTTTAGATGGGGATATTGATCTAGATATGGATTCCGAGTCGGGAGATTTCACCCAGGATGATTTTTCCCTGGGGGCAGGTTCTGAGGAGCCTGAACTCCAGGAGACCTTTGAAGAAGAAATCCCTGCGGTAACTGCTTCCCGGGGTCAAAAGAGTAAAACTGGGGGTATCCCCGTTCCAGAGGAGCCTTCCCGGGAAAAATCCCTTTCCATGGATAAACTTCAGTTGGTGTTTTCCCTGACAGCTCTAGTTTTACTTTTAGGTATATTCTTGGGACTTCTATTTTTGAATATGACCCGGATGACCTTGGTTCCCCCAGTACAGTCCATGATTCTCTCCGGAGTTTCCCCACAGCTCGCCGTTTCTTCTCCCCCCGTTCCATTACCTTCCGAAATTCCCCCAGGGAAGGATGATACTCAAAGGCGACTCATATCCTTAGAGTACTTTGGAACCCCTTTTTGTTACCCACAGGTCCCCTTGTTAAATTAGAAAGTTCCCTTTCGGGGGGATAGCATCCATAAATATGAAAAACCTGAAAATTCTTATCTTATTACTCTCTGTGTGCTTGGTTTCCTGTGAAGACTCCCTCTGGGGAATTCCCTTGGAAACCTGGAAGCAAGCCCGGGGTTCGGGGAATTTCAGTTTTCTGTGGAACCTGAATTTGAAATCTCAAAACATAGAAGATCTTAAAATCCTGGGGCCTGGGGCTTTTTATACCCTGGGTTCCCTTTTTGAAAATCAAAATATCCCGGAGTCTGCCCGGATTCTTTGGGAGGGCAGTTTAAAATACGATCCGGTTCCCTACAGTCTCTGGGCTTACCGGGATTTAGCTCAGGTGAATCTGAAATCCCGGAATTATGAAAGTCTGGAAGCCATAAGTCGGCAAGCCCGGCTTATCTTTCCAGAGGATCCTGAGATTTGGCGGGATTTTATGGAAGCCTTGTACTGGCAAAAGAAAGACCGCGATTTTTTAACCCACTTGGACGCCGGGCTAGGGATGAAATTAACCCCTGAAAAAAATAGGGAAATGGTGCTGTTCAAAGCGGTGGTCCACTCTCGTCTTGGAATGGTGGAAGCTCCCATGTTATGGAAACAATTTTTGGAGTTGGAATCCTCCCGGCTCCACTATAGGGCCTATACTTTTTTTGAAGAGGATCAAAAAAGATATCAGATTTTAAGTGAACTGGAAGGACAAAAGATGGTCTTAAAGGCCCTGGTTTCTGAAAAAAAAGGCCAGGAAGTTTGGAAGAGATTCCCAAAAATCCATGACCAGGACGAGCTTTGGAAGAGCCTTGCGGATTTTTTTGATTGGGAAAAATTCTTCATTCAAGCGGGTCAAATTCCCCTGGGTATCAAAACTTTTGAAAAACACCTTTATAATTCCCTCGGGGAACATAAGTCCACTTTGGAATTTCTTCTCTACCGGTTGAACCTCCAAGTTGGTCGAAAGGGGGCTGCGGAATCCTGGTTGTTAAAGTCCCTGAATTCTGCCGCTGGGGATAGGGAAGTAAGTAGAAGTTTAACAGCTCTGCTCAACTTTTATCTTCAAAAGTCCCCGGTTCAATTTATAGAAATTTTAGAAAAATACGCCAGTGAAAAAACTTTGGCTGCTCTGGATGGGTTGTTAGACTCGGCAAAAGCTCAATTTGTCCGTACTCGGCGGTGGGATCTTTTGGTTCGGGGTTGGAAGAAGGTGGCTTATTTTGCCTCGGATACCACTAAGGCTTCCTGGGCTTGGGTGATCCTTCGGGGGGGGGATTATGGTCTACTTCCTTCTTCTGAAACCTTAACCCAGGCTTCAGATTTTAAAATCCGCATACTCCAATGGGCTCCCCTGAGTTATTCAGCCTTTATGGTCAGGGCTATGAACGGGGTGAGATGGTCCCCACCGTCAAACCCCGTGTCCACGACGCCGGAGGAGAATCCGGGGGTATTTGCTCCCTACCAGGATCTATTGGACTACGGTCTAGCTTACAAAGCTTATCTAAAGTTATGGAATGGGAATGATCTGGTTCCTGTGGGCATCCTTAAAAAAACCGCCGTTAGGCTCCATGAACAGGGGTATTACCTGGAGAGTCAAAGATTGATGATCCGGGCAGCAGCCCGGGATCCTGGGGCTCTTTCAACGGAAGATTGGAAGTATCGATATCCTTTGGCCTTCGATGACCTGATACGAAAGAGTGCAGCACAGGCCAAAGTGGCCGCGGACTTGTTTAGGGGCCTTGTACGGGAAGAAAGCTTCTATGATCATAAAATATCCTCTCCCGTGGGTGCCGTGGGTTTATCCCAGCTCATGCCGGCCACGGGGGAGTCCATGAAAAAAATCCTGCGTTTAGATCCTTTGGCCAGCCTAACAGATCCTGAAGTGAATCTACAAATTGGTTCCGCGTACTTTTCCCAACGGATGAAGGATTTGGGTTCCCCAGCTAAAGCCCTGATGGCCTATAACGCTGGTCAAGGACGGGTGAGATCCTGGATTCGGGAATTCGGTCAGCTGCCGGTGGAACTCTTTGTGGAAGCCTGTCCCTTCGAGGAAACCCGGAATTATGTAAAAAAAATATTTTCCACCGTGAGTATCTACCAAGGATTGTATTCCCCTGAAGAAAAAGAAACTGCCTTGAGCCTCATCTATCCCGGTCTTCGGTAAACCAAAACCGTATTTCGCCGATAATGATCTTGGGAGACTATCAATGGATGAGCATAACTGGACGGAACCTCTTTTTCGCGGTCTTACGGGTGCCGCAATTTGGCTTTTAGCAGGTATTATCCTTCAAGCCATCGGTTTAACCGAAAATGCCGCACTATTGGTGGTGGTTTATCCCGGCGCCTTTCTTTATCGCAGTTTTTTATTCCCGGCGCTTCTCATACCTCTTTATATGGGAGGATTGGCCTGGGCTTTGAAAACAGAAAAACTTCGGCAAATCGAGATCCTTGCCAGTCCCCTTCTTTCCATTCCCCTCATGACCATTTCTTTATTGGTGAGAGTGACGAGTTTAGAAGAGCCGAATCAGCTTTCCCTTGTCATGGTTGAGGGCTTGGGAGCCGGAGGAAGTATTTTCTTTTTGGCAATTCTGCTTCTTTTGGAAGGACTCCTGCTCTATGGACTCTGGTCTTGGTTGGTGGAAAAAGATGAGTCGGAGATTCGTGAACGACCTCTGATTACCCATCTGAAAAAGACGAAAACTCCCGAAAAAGTTCCCACGCAGAATGAAAAAATTGAAAAAGAATTGTCCCCCATTCCCCCGAATTTGGAGATCCCGGAACCGGTGATGGAAAGTCCCCCGCCAACTCCGGATATTCGCCATGATCCGTTTTGGAATCAGCCCCTTCCGGTGAAATCTGTTTACCCCACAGTCATAGAAGCCCCTGAAGTGGTGGACTGGGACCGACTTAGCCGAGTCATCCCCCCTGAAATGGGGGACGATGATCCTTTGAGCGAAGAAGAGTTCCTTGAGGAAGAGGCCGCACAAGCCTTGGAAGAAGAGTGGAATACCCCGGGAGCAGATCCGGTGTATGAAACCTTCGGGCGTATTTTTGAGACCAAGGGAGCTCCGGAGGGGATTCAAGAAAACTCTTCAGAAAACTCTTCAGAAACTCCCAGTGAATATTCTGACGAGGAACCCCAAGGCCGTGCCCATGAGATCTATCAGGAGCCACGAAGGGAGATAATCCCGGAAGAACCGGTCCCACCAGTGGCTTTACCTGAAAGAGAGGTGGAAGAGTCCTCCGGCGGAGTGGTGAGGGAGGCGAATTGGTCCAAGGAAATCCCCTTCGTTCGAGAAGCCGACAGGGTAAAATTCCCCCGGTACCACGTCCCTGTTCAAGGGATCTTAAACCACTACGGACATCAGGATTTTACGCAAATCGATGAGATGACTAAACGTTCGGGTCATATTCTCAAGATGACCTTGGAAGAATTTAATATACGGGCCGAGGTGACGGGGATATCCAAGGGACCTGTGGTGACCATGTTTGAAATCCTACCAGCTTCGGGTGTGAAACTTAGCCGAATTGTTGCCCTGGCGGATAATATCGCCTTGGGGCTTGCAGCAAGCTCTGTGCGGATTGTAGCTCCCATTCCCGGAAAACACGCCGTGGGAATTGAAGTTCCCAACAAAGAAAGGGCGATCGTGGGTTTCGGAGCGATGATCGACAGTAAGGAATACCAGGAAACCAAGGCGGAAATTCCCATCATCCTGGGACAGGATATTTCTGGAAAACCCACTATTATTGACCTGGCTAAAACACCCCATCTGCTCATTGCCGGTGCCACTGGAGCGGGTAAGTCCGTCTGTGTGAACTCGCTGATATGTTCCATCCTCTACAACAAAAGTCCCGATGAAGTGAAACTCATCATGGTGGATCCAAAAATCGTGGAGCTTAAATTTTTCAATCACATTCCCCATCTCCTCACCCCGGTGATCACCGAACCCAAAAGGGCTCTCCAGGCTATACAGTGGGCTTTGTATGAAATGGAAAGGCGGTACAGTCTTCTCGATGCCTTGGGGGTCCGGGATATCCGCTCGTATAACTCCAAGGTGGAAAAGCGCCACCTGGCCACTAAAAAACTGCCCTACATCGTTTTGGTGGTGGATGAATTCGCCGATTTGATGGCCACTTCGGGGAAGTAGCTGGAAGGCACTTTGGCACGTCTGGCTGCCATGAGCCGCGCCATCGGCATCCACCTGGTTTTGGCCACCCAAAGACCCTCCATCGACGTGATAACCGGGCTGATCAAAGCCAACTTTCCCAGCCGTATTGCCTTCATGGTGGCCTCAAAAACCGATAGCCGGATTATTATCGATTCCATGGGGGCGGAAAAACTTCTCGGACGGGGGGATATGCTCTTTACCTCCAGTTGGGATCCTTTCCCTTCCCGGATTCAAGGGGCTTTTTTAAGCGAAGAAGAGGTGGAACGGGTGGTCGCCCACGTGAGAACCCTGGGGGAGCCGGAGTACATCGACGATGAAATTTTCTTCGATGAAGAGGAAGAATCCCTCCTGGATGGGGCTGATGCCATGGAAGATGATCCTCTGTGGGACAAGGCGGTGGAAGTGGTTACCACGGCGAAAAAAGCCAGTGCATCCTACCTTCAACGCCGCCTGTCCATAGGTTACAACCGGGCGGCGCGGCTGGTGGAAGAAATGGAGAGGAAGGGGATCGTAGGCCCTCAAAATGGATCGAAGGCTAGAGAAATAATCCACAGCATGGGTTAGGGGATTTGAAACGACGAGTGGTAACTTTTTGTTGTCAATTTGAAAGGAATCGGATAAAATACCCCCATGCGAATTCCTGGGGCATTGACAAATCTAACAGTGAAATCCTTGTACGTCTCCGTGGGAATCGATACCATGATCCGGATTGCCCGGATGGTTTTGCCGGATTTTGATATTTATAAAAGTTCGGGATTTCGGGAAAGCATCCCCATCCCCCCGCAAGATTGTGCCGCCACAATCGTCCGAATCATTTCTCAAGAAGATAAGTATTTAGCCCTCATTGAAGCCCTGATCCAGGTGGATCAGGATGGAATCATGGGACGAAAATACCCCGTTTCCAATCTCCGGGATCTTATTAAAGGTCTGGTTCAAAATGGGTTTACTTATGACCCGGTGAATAATTTATTTTTGGAAGATGGAAAACAAAGAAAAACCCAGGGTTGGGGGCGACTACGGGAAGGACAGGATTATAATCTGTCTTTTTTACGCATGGACATCGTACATAACAGTAAAATAGTGAGGGACCATCCTCAGGAACACTTGGAGCAGGCTTTTTCCCAATTGCGGTCCCTGGTGGCCAATAAGGTGGAAAAACGATTGGGACGGATTTGGACCTGGGAAGGGGACGGGGGAGTGGCGGCTTTCTTCTATGGACATAGACAATACCTGGGAACCCTGGCTGCCATGGATATTCTTCATGGTATGGTGCTCTTAAACCGCTTAAATAATCCTCTCAAGGTACCCATTTCCCTGCGATTGGCCATTCACACTGGAACAGTGAAATACTCTTCCGACCCCTCTATTTGGAAAAAAAACGACGTGATCAAGCAGGTGATTGAACAGGAAGCCAAATACACCCCTAAAGATGCATTGACCGTATCCCGGCAAACCGAATCGGCCTTGGATCGGTCTTTTGCGGCCTTATTGACTCCCCTGAAAACCCCGGACGGAACCCCTTTATTCTCCTATAAATTAGGGTGGGAAACCCCGTGATTATCCATATTTTAACCCACACGATTCCTGAGAGCTTCTGGAAACCCTTAAGTAAATCAAAGGATCACACCCTGATTTTTCAATCCGAGAAAACCCTGGCTCAGGTGGTAAAACTCATGACCAGGGATGATTTTCTTTACTGGGAAGCCCCGGACAACGATGGGGATCTAAAAAAGGGCCTCAAGCTTTTAATAAAGCAGGAAGACCTTCTGTGGGGGGTGTTGGACCCTCAGGCTCAGGTGAAGGACGTGGCAGAGCTTTTCTTTCAAGGCTCCTGCGACTACTTAGGCCCCCCGTATTTTCCTGAAACCCTCGGTGTTTCCCGATTCGAAAGGATGCTCCAGTGGTGTGTGGGACTGGAACAACCGGGGGAGGTGCCCGATTCAACCCAAAGTTTCGACTGGGCCCAGGTGGTTTCCGGGCAGGAGTATCCGTTTCTTTTTCTTTTGGTTTCCTTGGCGGATACCTCAAAACTTAAAAAGCGGTTTGGGGAAAAGAGATATCACCAACTTCTGAACGACTTTAGAACCTGGCTGGGGTGGACCGCACAGGAGGAAGGGGGGCAGCTATGGATGGATATGGATACATCCTTCTTAGTGCTCTTCCCCGATTCCCTATCGACCACGGCCTTGATCTACGGTTTTAAAACTCTTTTATCCCGTTTGCACCTGGGGTTTGAGTATTTTTGTCTGGAACAGCCCTTGGATCTTATTCTGGCGGCCCATAGGGGGCAATGTGCCTGGCATCCTCCAGGACAAACTGGGAACGTGGTATCCGATGGGGTAAACTCTATTTTCCATTTGGGTCAGAAATTCGCCCAGGAAAATACTTTGGTGATAACTGAAAATTGTCTTCCCTTAGTACCCGAATCCTTGAAAGATCTCATCCTCCCCCAAGGACTCTTCGAAGGCCGCCAGACCTACCGGTTTCAAAAAGTGCAGTTTACCTGGACTGGCGGTCAGAATTAAGGGTGAGGAATCATTTCTAAAAGTCCCTGCCCTTAATCAGAGTTTAATGTTCAGAAATACCCGCTTTTCTATGGGCTTCGTATTCGTGGATAAGATTCTGGCTTTCTTTGGGCCCCAGTTGGCTGTAGTGGTCAAAGTCCAAATCAAACCCTCCGGTCCCGGAGGTCAAGGATTTTAGTTCCAAAGCGTATTGCATCATTTCGCCCTGCGGGACTTGGGCTTTGATTTCTACCATGTCCTTTCCAATGGGCTCCTGACCCAGAACCCGGGCTCTTTTGGCACTGAGATCTGCCAAAATTTCCCCCAAATATTTTTCATCGATGTAAATAGTCAGGTTCATTATGGGCTCCAGGATGATGGGGCCACATTTGCCGAAGGCCTCCTTGAGGGCTCCCTTCGCCGCCAGTTTGAAGGCCAGCTCTGAAGAATCCACCGGGTGCTCTTTTCCATCGGAGACATTCACCCCCACATCTACAATGGGATAACCAGCGAGGATTCCTTCATGAAGACACTCCTGAATTCCTTTTTCGATGGCAGGCAAGTAGGATTTTGAAAGATTTTGACCCTTGAGGGTGTTGGTGAATTCAAATTTATCCCCCCGGGGCAGGGCTTTGACTTCCATCATGACCTTGCCGTACTGTCCGTGACCCCCAGTCTGTTTTTTATGGGTGTATTCCGCCGCTGCCCCACGGGTGATGGTTTCTCTATAAGGGATCCGGGGCACCCGGGTGACAAATTCAATTTTTGCACTCCGCACCCGATCCAGAATGATCCCCATCTGGAGTTCCCCCATGGAGGAAATGACCGTTTCCTTGGTTTCGTGGTTGTATCTGATTTGGAAGGTTAAATCTTCCTCCCCGGCCCGGATGAGAATGGCACTCATTTTATCTTCATCCTTGTTTTGTTTGGCATTAATTGCCAAGGAATGGACGGGTTTGGGCATTTGAAGGGGGAGATAGTGGATGATATCGTCGGAAGGACCAAGGGTGTCGTTGGTGGCCAGATGCTCATATTTGCTCAAAAGCCCCACATCGCCGGCGGAAAGCTCCGAAACCTCTTCCAGAACCCGTCCTTGAGAAATAAAAATTTTACCTATTTTTTCCTTTTTCTGGGTCCGGGGATTATAGGCTTCCGACTCATTGCTGAGTTTACCAGTGACCACTTTGATGAAAGAGAGTTTCCCGGCGAACTGGTCGTTGGTCGTTTTATAGATGAATCCGGAAAATTTTCCTTCAGGACTTATCATCCGTGTTTTTTCACCGTAGATGCAGGGTTCCTCGATTTTAAAGGGGGAGGGGGAATCGTAGGCGGTGAAATCCAAAAGGGGAATGAGGCCGCTGTTATGGGTGGCGGAGCCGCAGAACACGGGAACAAAGGTATTTTTTTCCAAGCCTTCCCGGAGTCCTTTTTTTATTTCCTCCTCGTCCAGAGTTCCGGTTTCCACATATTTTTCCAGAAGTTCCTCATCCCCTTCGGCGGCTTCTTCCATCAAGGTGAGCCGCCATTTTTGGGCCAGTTCCTGATATTCCGCAGGGATATCCCCGGGAGTCTCCTTTTTCCCGTCGGGGGAATAAAACCAGGCTTTCATATCCATCAGACTGATAACGCCTTTAAAATCCCTATCATGACCCATGGGAATGGTTACGGGAATAAAGGGAATTTGAAACTTGTCCTTCAGCTCTTCCCTGGTTTCAAAGAAATCTGTATCCGCCTTATCCAACTTGTTGACAAAAACCATCCGGGGGAGATTTCTATGGTTTAGCTCTCTCCAGAGTTTCAGGGTTTCAATTTGAACCCCCGATCGTCCTCCTACCACCACCAAGGCGCACTCGGTGGCTCTGAAAGCCAGAATGACCTCTCCCACAAAGTCCCCTGAACCGGGAGTATCTAAGAGATTAATCTTGGTATTTTTCCAAAAAATATGGGAGACCGAGGTATGGATAGACAGACCACGTTTGATTTCCTCTTCTGTATGATAGCTGACTGTCCGGCCGCTTTCTACTTTTTCAGGTTTGGGAATCACCCCTCCGCTAAAAAGTAGTTGCTCTGTCAGGGTGGTTTTCCCTGTGGCGGTATGGCCTATAATGGATAGGTTTCGTAGAGCATCAGTTTTAATGACCATAGGTATCTCCCCTTATTTTCAGCTTAGACCCGGTGATATACGGTGTCAAGAAAGTTTTTTCCAGGGAGCCTTATCCAAAAGTCCTGCGGTGCATTTTCAGTGCATGAAAACACCTCCTCGTTGACTTTTGCACAAGGTTCCAGGAGATTTGACTTAATCAATGTCTGGGGTAGAAAAAAACGTAAAAAATTCCTGCAATTATCTTTAAAAACCACTGGATTTTTTTTCTGTTACCGCTAATATTTCCCCTATGAGTGAAGACATGGATTTTGACGACCAGACCGAGAGTCTGGACGATGTTCGCGAGCGGGAAGAGGAAACCGGGGACGATTCTGTAGAAGATGAAGAAGCCTGGGATTTTGAGGATGAAGAAGAGGAAGATGAAGAGGACTGGGACGATGACGAGCTAGAGGATGCCGAGGATCGTTACTTCGATGAAGAAGACGAGGATTGGGATGACGAGGACGAAGAGGAGTGGGAAGAAGAATAATCCAGAACACCCGTGGTAACTCCGTTTTTTTCCACCTGGACAAGTTCCTTCAAGGAGTATTTCACCTCCACCTGGAAGCTTTTGTCCCAGACCACGGATATTCTGTCCCGCACCCCTCTTTTTTCCCACTATGAGAGAGCTTTGAGGGAATGGAGACTGGTTCTTCAAAGCAGAAGCGGTGATTTGGATGAAGTTTCCCGGATTCATCGCCAGATCTTGGACCTACGAAAGGAGCTTCGATCCTGTGGGTTCGACCTTTCACTAGGTTCCCGAGATCTGGTTCTCCAGGGATACCGTAACGACTCATGCCTTGGTGAAGGTTTCCAGCGCATGGTTTTGTTTATCACCGATAAAGATGTGGTTTATCTCATCGGAACCTCAAACCACGTGGAGCTCGCCCGGTTTCTGGAATCCAGGATCGGCGGGAGGTCGGGGGTGGTAACTCAACGACATTACCTTTGGTATAGGTGGTTTAGGGACCGATTGGTTCTGTCAGCCAGCGACACGGAAACCGCCCAGGACTGGGAAGTATTTAAAAAATACGTGGAAAGGAATAAAAATTACCTTCTGTCCAAATTAAAAAAGCTCTGACTCGGATGCCTGCGTAGCTTTAGTAGGAACTCTTTTTTTGGAATGGGAACCTACTAAGTCCCAACTCATGTGGATCAAATCCTTAAATAGCCTTTCACTGAGACCTTTTTCCTGGGTTATGGTGTTCCAATGGGTCTTATTCATATGAAAACCAGGACGTACAGCTTCAGGATAGGAGTCCCTAAGATCCCTGGCCAAGCCTGGATCACATTTTAGGTTTACTTCCAGTGGATTGGAACCCAAGCGAACCAGAGCAAAAATTTTCTTGCCCCGGCGAAAAACCGGGGTTTCTGCATCAAAAGGGAAATCCAAAGCGGTTCCCGTGAGGGATAAACAATAGTCTTTGAAGTGCTCGTAGGTCACGGTAAAATCTCCCATGGAGGGATCAGCCTTTTAACAGGCTGATCCCTTTCCTCAGACGATCGGTAGGGTCGAGAGGGATGCTTTCAAATCTGCAGTGGAGAATTCCTGATCCACCAGCTTCCCTTGGAAATATTTTTCATAGCTGGTGAGGTCGAAGTGGCCGTGGCCAGAGAGATTAAATACAATAACCCGCTTTTTCCCTTCTTTTTTTGCTTCCAAGGCTTCATCGATGGCTCCGCGGATGGCGTGGCTGGATTCTGGAGCAGGGAGGAATCCTTCGGTCCGGGCGAATTGCACCGCTGCGGCGAAGCTGGAGTTCTGAGGAACCGCTTTCGCTTCCATCCGGCCTTCGTGTAAAAGTTGGCTGACTAAAGCAGAAGCTCCGTGATACCTTAAGCCCCCCGCATGGATGCCTGGAGGCATGAAGTCGTGGCCTAAGGTGTACATCTTGGTCAGGGGTGTCATTCCGGCGGTATCGCCGAAATCGTAGGCAAAGCTTCCTTTGGTGAGGGAGGGACAGGAGATGGGTTCCACGGCCACACACCGGGTTTTTTTCCCCAGGGTGATGTTGTCCCCGATGAAAGGAAAGGCCAGTCCTGCGTAGTTTGAACCGCCGCCGTGGCAGCCGATGATCACATCCGCCTCTTCCCCGGCCATTTCCAGTTGTTTTTTGGTTTCCAGTCCAATGATGGATTGATGGATGCACACATGATTGAGTACGGACCCCAGGGCGTACTTGGTATCTTCACGGCTTACAGCCTCTTCCACAGCTTCAGAAATGGCGATTCCCAGACTCCCGTTGGAATTGGGATCTTTAGCCAAAACAGCCCGGCCTGCGGCGGTTTCATTGGAAGGACTAGCTACTACTTTTCCACCCCAACTTTCCATGAGAAGCCGGCGGTAAGGCTTCTGGTCGTAGCTGATCTTAACCATGTAGACTTTCACATCGATTCCGAAAAGGCTGCCGGCTAAGGAAAGACTGGAACCCCATTGCCCCGCTCCTGTTTCGGTGGTGATTCTCTTGGTTCCTTCCTGTTTATTGTAATAAGCCTGGGCAAACGCGGTGTTCACCTTATGACTTCCGGCGGGGGAGGTCCCTTCCCACTTGTAATAGATATGTGCCGGGGTAT
This sequence comes from uncultured Spirochaetales bacterium, assembly GCA_964624355.1. Taxonomy (GTDB): domain Bacteria; phylum Spirochaetota; class Spirochaetia; order JABEVK01; family JABEVK01; genus CAZUXL01. Next base: position 6,016 of record CAZUXL010000020.1, on the reverse strand, counting down.
CCAGGGCTTTTTCCAATTCAATGGCCCGGTGGAGGGTCGTGGGCCTGTACAATCTCAGGTGATGCTGGACCTCTTCGGGGATCTCAATCCACCGGTCTGTGGACATTTCCTGAGCGACTACGGCCTTGGGGAACAGGGGTTCAAAATCCGCCGGGGTTACAGGCTGCTTTGTTCCAGGGTGAAGGACTGCATGGGGGGGATTGGGCATATCGGCCATGATATTGTACCAGGATGTGGGCATTTCATTTTCTTGCAGGATGAATTTACGGGTAACGGGCATAGGGGCTCCTTGTTCTTGTCTGTAGAAACACGTTATACCGGGTAAACGCTTCTGTCAAGTTTTATTTATTACCCTTGCCCTGTCCTTCTTCTATCTTTAGAATAAAATCCCTATGGCTTCCAAATTTGATTTTGATATTATTATTGCCGGGGACGGACTTGAACCCTGGCTTTTAGCCCATTTACTCGCCCGCAGAAAGTTCGATGTTCTGGTTATTCCCCCTAATACCCGAGTCCCCGAGTCCCGGGATCTGATCTATATGACCCATGCTTGGATTTCCGCCCTACTGAAGGAAGGTCTGAGTCTTCCCCCCGAAGAGGGAAAAATTAACTCCTGGGGTTATTTCCATCGGGGATCCGGGATGAAAGGTTCATGCAAAGGTTTTACCCATGGATTTACCCTGGAGAGGTTATGGGATTACTGGAAGTCCACCCTCCAGTTTTCCGGAAAAATTCGCCTGGAAGAGGACCTGGATGTGAAGAGCCTAAAACAAGATGGTTCCGGGGTGATGGTGGAGGGACTGAGTCCCACTTGGGATTTTCGCTATCGGGCGAGGCATATGATCATCTTTCCCAGTCACCCGGTTCTGAGAACCTTGGGGGAATTTCCCCTAGGGGAGAAAAGCCGTTTGCATTGGGCTGCGGGGGACTTTGAAGACTCTGGGGAATGGGGAGCGGAATTTCGGGGCTTTCCCTCTCCCGAGGGGTTCGTAGAAACCTGGGCCCTCCCCAGGAATTCCAGGAGGTACTTGGTTCCCCTGAATTTCCCAATGGAGCCCTACACCTCCGACACCCTGCGGCAGACCCTCCCAGGGATCACCGGGGTGGAATTAAAAGACCGCCGGCAAGTTTGGGAGTCGGTAAAAACCCTGGGAAAATTCCCGGATTGGGCCCATATTCGGGGGAGACTTATTCATTTGGATTTGGAAAATGGGACCTACCCTGGAGCCCCAGGGAACCTTAGCGCCTGGCAGGGGTTTCTATCCCTGCGAGAGGCCATGGATAAGGTCGCAAAGGAAAAAAAAAGAGGGGAGGAGATTCTTACTCTCTGGCAAAATAAAGAAAATCTTCGGGCTAAAAAGCTTAGAAAAGTCTGGGTTGCCTATGAAAATCTGGGGAAACCATTGGGGGCCCTTTGGGGCTTAGCCCGGGGTTGGTTGATTTCCCGTAAGTTGTCCCTTATGGTTAAATTGATCGATCCTCAGGAGGATAAGAAATGAAACCCATCAGAATCTTTGTGACCGGAGGAACTTTTGATAAGGAATATAACGAGCTCACCGGGGATCTGATCTTTGAAGACACCCATTTACCTGAAATCTTAGAGCAAGGCCGCTGCCATTTGGGACTTCAGATCCGGACTTTGATGATGGTGGATAGTTTGGATATGACCGACTTGGACAGGGAATTGATTGCCAAACAATGTCAGTCCTGTCCGGAAGACCGGATTCTCATCACCCATGGTACCGATACCATGGAATTGACGGCGAGGTATCTGGAAAAAGCCGTGGAAGGAAAAACCATCGTTCTCACCGGAGCCATGATTCCTTATAAGTTTGGTTCATCCGACGGTCTTTTCAATCTGGGTTCAGCCTTGGCCTTTGTGCAGACTCTGGAAAAGGGAGTGTATGTGGCCATGAATGGAAAAATATTCCCTGCATCCCAGGTCACGAAAAATAAAAGCACCGGGGAATTTGTACTCAAGGGATAAAATTTCGGAGAGAGGGGGATTCGAACCCCCGGTACGGTTACCCGTACACCTGATTTCGAGTCAGGACCGTTCGACCACTCCGGCATCGCTCCAGCTGTTACGCAGTTTATTTATAGCTTTTTCCCAAGGGGGTGTCAAGAAATGGATAAAGGGGTAAACTATCCCCATGCCCCAATTCTACCCAGAACTACACGTGAGAAAAATGGTGAAAGGTAAGGATGTTTATTATCACCTTCCTTGGACCCCGATAAAAAAAGCAGATCGTTACGAAGTGGCCAAAAGTGTTCCCGCCCTTTCGGGAATTTTTGAAATCTTCTACCAAAATGAAAAAAAGAACTATATCCTGCTCACCCTGGAACCCGCGTGGTACGGGGGGGTTCAGGGGAAAATCCGGGAAAATATAGACTACGAGCTCCAAGAAGATCCGGTTAAAAGGAAGATTTTGGAGGATAAACCCCTCTTTTTCCGTTTTGTCCTCACGGATTGTTGGCCGGATATCCAGGATATTATGTTTTATCTCATTAGAAAATACCGGGGTGGGGATGTCCCAGGTCTAGAATCTAGCGGTCGCTACCGTCAAGTATATTTAAAACAAGACGGGCTCTGACTGGAAAACCTGGACTTTCTGGTTCAAACTAGGAACAGAGGTCACAATGAAAAAATCCCTTCTTCCCCTCATCGGGTTATTGTTGTTTTCGTGTTCCAGTGCTCCCTCGGAAAATACCCCCAGGGACGATGCTCCCAGGGAATATGCTCCCAGGGATGAATTAAAAATGGCTGAAGAGCAGGATATAACCGGGGCACCCATGCCTTCTCCTTCGGTGATGATGGCTAAGTCTGTGGCCGCTCCCCAGGGGCCGATGCCCACCGATGCACCACCGTCCCTTCAACCCCCGGAATTTAACACCGAAGATTACTCAAAAATCACCGACAATTCTTTTTTAAGAACCGGAGAGTCACCGGTTTCCACCTTTTCCATCGACGTGGATACGGCGAGTTATACCAATTTAAGAAGGTATATCAACGAAGGGAGCCTTCCCCCTCCTGACGCGGTGAGGATTGAGGAGATGGTGAACTACTTCACCTACAATTACCCTCAGCCCACAGGGACGGACCCCGTGGGGGCTACGGCCGCTTTATCCCCAGCACCCTGGAATCCGGATCACCTT
>CAZUXL010000020.1:0-2760 GCA_964624355.1 uncultured Spirochaetales bacterium | reverse complement strand
TGGCTTATAAAATCGCCCGGGACAATTTCCTGCCTCAAGGGAATAATCGTGTGGTGCTTTGCACCGATGGGGATTTCAACGTGGGACCCTCCAGCGATGGAGATCTGGAAAGAATGATCGAAGAGAGACGAAAGGACAGAATTTACCTTACAGCCTTAGGTTTCGGCATGGGTAATTATAAGGATAATAAACTGGAAACCTTGGCGGATAAAGGAAATGGGAACTACGCCTACATAGACAATATTCTGGAAGCAAAAAAGGTTCTGGGAAAAGAACTTTGGGGCAATATTTTTACCGTGGCCCGGGATGTAAAGATCCAGGTGGAATTCAACCCCGCCCAGGTGGCGGAATACCGGCTATTAGGTTACGAAAACCGCCTGCTCGCCCGGGAGGATTTTAACGACGATACCAAGGATGCGGGGGAAATGGGATCGGGACAAACGGTGACGGCCTTTTACGAATTGGTCCCCGTGGGTAAAGCCTCGTCCACAGCTCCTCCCGTGGAGCCCCTGGCCTTTCAGACCAGTACCGTGGTTCCCAGCAAGGATCTGGTGGTTTTCCGTCTGAGGTATAAAGGACCGGGGGCTGAAGGGGACGAGAGTAAACTTATCACCCACCGATGGACTTCTGAGGGCCTGCTGAAAGCTTGGGATGCCCAGGATACGGATTTTAGGTTTTCTGCGGCCACGGCAGCCTTCGGAATGGTCCTGAGAAACTCGGTACATAAGGGAATCGCCACTTTCGATAAAGTTTTAGAATGGGCTAAGAAATCTAAGGGTGGGGATGATGAGGGTTATCGGGCTGAAATGATTATGCTGATTGAAAAGGCTCAATTGGTAAAATAAGGGTTAAAAAATTCTCCGAAGAGAAACCGGCCGTCTTCCCGAAGGTCGACGTCCGGTTCTCCCCGAAGGGGCTTCCGGCCTTATTTGGCGTAGAGCTCGACCACCATCTGCTCGTTGGCGATTGTGGGGATCTCTTCCCGGCGCGGAATATGATTGATAGTGGCGCTGAGGGTGTCCTCAACAATATCAATCCACGAGGCTTTGGCACGTACTGCCTTGGCCAGACTCTCCCGGGCAAGCTTCTTAGAAGCTTCGCGGTCCTTAACTTGGACCACATCTCCGGGCCGAACGGTACAGGAGGGAATATTCACGGTGCGACCGTTTAACAACACGTGTCCGTGGCCGACAAATTGCCGAGCCATGGCGCGAGTGGTGGAAACACCCATGCGGAAGACCACGTTGTCCAATCTTCTTTCGAGGAGTTGGAGCATGTTGTCACCGGTGATACCGGGCATAGGTTTCGCTTTTTCGAAGATATTCCGGAATTGTTTCTCCGAAAGGCCGTAACAGAACTTCAGCTTCTGCTTTTCGTGCAGCTGCTTTCCGTACTCGGTCCCTTTGGTCCGTTTTTTCTTCGCTCCGTGCATTCCGGGGGCGTGGGGCTTCTTTTTCAGAAGTTTATCGTACTTAGGCTGTTCAAAAAGATTGATGCCGTAGGCACGTACCAGCTTCCCTTTTGCTTTGGTTTTGCGGTTTTCGCTCATAGGGCAGAATTATTCATATTTAGGGGAATTAAGTCAAGGATGGGGGTCTAACCCGTCGCGATTAAATCCGCACTGAACACTGGAGCTTTGGCTAAAAGACGGGCTAAGGGCAGATGAACAGGTAATAGAAGACCTGGATCCTCCGCTAAGATGCGTTTCACATCGGTTTGAGCCACTTCCAGGACTTTGGCGTCTTTTTCCATGTCGGCGATGGAAAGTTTTAGATATCCCGACTGCCTTACTCCAAGCATTTCCCCCGGTCCCCGGATTTTTAAATCTTCCTCGGCAATTTTGAAGCCGTCGGAGGTGTTTTTCATAACTAAAAGCCGCTGTTTCCCTTCTTCCGTGAGTTTGTCTGAGTAAACAAGGAAACAATAAGATTGAAAAGTTCCCCGTCCCACCCGGCCTCGAAGCTGATGAAGGGCGGATAGACCAAAGCGCTCCGCGTGTTCGATCACCATGCAGGTAGCGTTGGGTACATCCACCCCCACCTCCACCACGCTGGTGGCCACCAGAACGTCAATTTTCCCGGCGGCAAAGTCTTCCATGGTCGCTTTTTTCAGTTCCTCGTCGATTTTGGAATGAATGATGGCTACTTTACGGTCGCGAAAAACAGTTTGCAGGTGTTCCCAGGCACTTTGGGCATCTTTTAAATCCATTACCTCGGAAGCCTCAATGAGGGGATAGACAAAATAAGCCTGTCGACCACCTGCCAACTCCCGGGCGATGAAATCCGTGACTTTTTTTTGGTTGGATTGGAGGGCCAGATGGGTTTCGATGGGCTTTCGTCCCGGGGGCATGGTTTTAATCACGGAAATTTCCAGGTCCCCGAAGGCGGTCTGGGCCAGGGTCCGGGGAATGGGGGTGGCGCTCATGAGCAGGAGATCCGGGTTTATTCCTTTAGAGAGGAGGGCCCGGCGCTGTTCCACTCCGAAGCGGTGCTGTTCGTCCACGATCACGTACCGCAGGGATTTGTACTCCACATCGGCGGAAAAGAGGGCGTGGGTGCCCACCACAAAGTCAATTTTCCCCTCTTTAAGCTGTTTGAGCAGGGCTGTTCGGCCGCCAGATTTCACATTCCCCGACAAAAAGGCAATTTTTACCCCAATGGGGTCCAGGTATCGGGCGGCATTTTCCGCGTGCTGAAGGGCCAGGAGCTCCGTGGGGGCTAAAAGGGCGGCTTGGTGGCCCTGTTGGATGAGTCCCAGGGC
>CAZUXL010000019.1:25589-35042 GCA_964624355.1 uncultured Spirochaetales bacterium | reverse complement strand
GCGTACTAAACCTCGGGAGGTCATGGTTTGGTGGAGAATCTCTTGGTATTCTACGGGGGCGGTGATGAAGGGAATTTTCAGCCGGGTGAGGATTTCTTGCCGTCGGGGGGATTGGGAGACCAGGATGATCATTTGAGCCCCATGAATACAGAGACACCGGCGGCGGTTCCCAGAACATTCCCGGGGGTAAAAAATAGTTCCATTTTCAAAAAACCGGTGACTAGACTCAAGGGGCCAAGTTTGAGTCCCAGGTGAATATTGGAATGGCTCAGGGCCCGTTCCAGAAGCTCCCAGGCCATGGCGCCCAGGATGAATCCTATGATCAGGAAAGCGATCAGATGGGGGAGTGTGCGCAGGGTTAATTTCATGGGTGAGAGTATAAAGCAGGGCAAGGGGAAGGGGCAAGATGAGACCTGGGTGGTCATTGGTCTCCACTTTATCATCACTTTTCAGGGAAACTAAGGGCTAGTCCTTGAACAAATATATCGAAAAAGCTATCGAAGATGAAACTAGACAGGCGCTTGCGCTGTAATACACCCCCCGCTCCGGAAGCGGCTCCGGTGCCCTTAGGGTAGACCATAGTTAGTTACCGGCGGTTATACTGTTTTAGGAATTGTGAACCGGAACCTGACCGCCGGTGAATTTTTAACGAGTAGTAGTGAGCCAGGCCAGTTCTGCGAACCGACCTGGGAAATATCCCCCGAAGGTGAACCGAGAACCCCCATTGGTGAGCGTCCCAGCGAACGAACAGTCGGCCATGGACGGCCGACTGCAAATAAGGCGTTTTCGGTTCAGTCCCGGAGCAGGGATGCGGAGGGACGGCCGGAGGGGGCATGATCCTATTGCCCAGGTTAACCCGTGATGTTGCTCAGTTACTGAGACGGGTTGTACCACCAATTAGACAGAAACGTTGCTGGATTCACCATGTTTTTTTGATCCGATATAAAGCAGCGGTCAAGAATTTGTATCCAATCAAGTAAATATCCCCGCTCAATGGATGTATCGCAGGCACTCCCCAGGTGATTTCACTTGGTCTTTTTGTTTTTATTACTGTCTTAGAAAAGCCAGTAGTTGAAACAATTCTTACTCTACCGGGACCGACCCAAATAGTATTCTTTTCAGCATCATTACCAATGAAATATTCACCACCTCGGAAAGGATAAACATGTTGTTTATCCTCACTATAATTAGGGTTTAGGGTGCTGTAGTATAAAATTATCGCTTTTGAATTATCTAAAAAGGGTTTACCGTTTATTCTTAAAATACCAACGTTATCAATGTCATATCCTTCCAAAGCAGATCCTGTAGTTTTTCCCTGTGCGTTTATACTCTCTCTATTTAAAACCTTTGCAGTATTTTTAGTGAAATCGAACTGATCCGGAAACGGGTTACAATAAATCCGCCCGTCATTAGTCCACCAAAATGTAGTATCACCAATCGCACTCAAGTTTGGACCTATAGCTGAAACCGTATTTCGAAATGTACTTCTGCCAAGATAACGCCGGGATTTATCGAAAAAAACCATACCCGTGTTGCCATCATAGAACAAAATGTATTTAGCAGTTTCTTTGATGAATAAAGTAAAATCGAGCATTAGCTGATCTGAACCGATTTTGACAGGTTCATAGGGTAAATTTTCCAAAAATTTGAAGTCGTGTGAATAAACCTTATCTACGTTCATTGCTGGATCAAATATAACTAGACGTCCATCAGACAAAAACCGAGGTGAAGTAGGGACACAGTAGTCATCCTTCCCGGTCCCTGGTTTTCGCTCAAATTCCTGTGGTTGTGTTCCCTGAGGAAACGTAAATAGCATCTCAGGAATTTCTTCAATTAATTGGGCTGATATATTGCTTATTAAGTTAGATACTAGGCAGATAAAAATAATTGCTTTTTTCTTCATGAATTTCCTCATTCAACCATCATTCTCCCGATATTCCAGTTCTTATTATTAGCCGCGGTCATGTAATTTACGTCAAATTCTTTCATAACTCGCCCTTGGGAACCGTTATTGACAGAACGATAAACAGATTCTAATAGTGGAAAGTGATCTCCTGTAAGGCTACTCATGTTATCACCAGGGATAATCTCTCCAATCATGCCTATATGGTATCCGGCATAGTAAAAAATATCTCCAGGAACAATAAGCTGTGAATTAAGAAGTGGATCTTCAATCCCCTCTATATCAACCTTCCTCGATATTCCCCATAGATTATTTCTTTCAGCATCTCCGAGGCCATCATCCACCCCAGCAATATCAAGATATGCTGGTCGATGACCTTCAGAAAGGCGATGTTTAGTATAGGGACTACCCGAGTATGACGCACTCATATAAACTAAGCCACCACAATCTACCCCAGTTACATTTTTTCCATGATTTCCGGCATTAAGATCTTCACCTACACCATTTAACTTAAATTCCCCCGTCTCTGCGTCTTCATATGGATATCCGTCTTCTAAACCTCTAAATTTTAAATGATCATTAGAACTCCGACGAGCACCTGGAACCCGACTAAATTCTTTGTAGTTTTCCCACACCCATGCTTGGTTCTGAACTACTTGTAGATTTTTATTTCGTGATGGGGCTGTTGTTTTTTCAATAGAATCCCACTCAGTAAACATAAGCTGATAGTTAATATTGTTAGGCTGCTGCAAGTGCAGGTTATTCCAATAATCTCGTATTTCTCGCCTTAAGGATTCCATATCTTCCCCGAACTGGAATGGAGAAGTTGTTTCTGCAAAGCAGTAAATTACTGAATTTTGAATAAGAAAATTTGTAGAAGTGTTAATATCATTTGAGGTGCCGCTCCATGTTGATTTTGGTATAACAACGGTCTGGCCACCATCTCCAATGGTTACTTGATTACCTGCACCATTTCCAGGGTTTGGCGGGTTGAATTGTTCAATATATCGTTGATTTTCAGCGCCTGAAGTTGCTAAAAATTGCTTATAGTTTTCTGCTCGATCATAGTTCCAATTCCACTCATTGTACCCCCACTCCGGGCTCCACCAAGGACTGACTTCAGCAACTGGTTTTAGTACACCATTTCTATCCCGTACTTGGTTCTGTCCGGGTGGCGGAGCATTCCATTTATGGAAATCATTCCAGTCAATTCCTTCACCTTCATCGATGTACAAATTCGCTCTCCACAACATTTTTTTGTCGTACTCCATTTTCACACCAAAGTATATCACAGCTTCTAGGGGGTTTGGGGGCAGAGCCCCCAGGCGAGGGGGTAGGCGTAGCCGCATTGCGGCGGGAGCCGAGGGGGAGACTTCCCCCCTTCAATAAAAAAGCCGACCCAGGGTTGAGTCGGCTTAGGAATCTTAAAATGAGTAAATACTTACTTCTTGATCAGGATGAGTCCGCTCTGGGGGGGGACGGTGATTTGGCCGCCTTGCATCTCACCCAGGGGGGTGGGACTGGCTTTGTCATTGTCGAGCATGATGTTGTAGGCACCCGTTGGGATGGTGAAGAGTGCTGGTTTTGTCAGGTCGGCGTTAACGAATCCGTAGATTTTCCCGGCGATGGCGGTACCCATGGAGTTAGGCACGGCTTCGTTGTCCAGGATGGTGATATCTTTTGCAGGGGCAGCTCCCAGGAGGGGCTGGGCGATTCGCAGGCGGATCAGTCCGGCGTAGAAGTCCAGGAGATTTTGGTTCAGCGTCACGTGGTTGAAGTTGATCCAGTTGGTCTCATTGTCCGCAGAGTAGGTGTTGGGAGCGGGGGTCATGAACACCACGTTGTCGGAGCTGGATCCGATTTTACCCTTGGTGGACAGTTCTTCCATCTTGCCGGTGAGATCGGGGGTGACTTTTCCCCGGGCCCATTCTTGTCCCAGGTGCATCATGATGGGGCCTTGAGCCAGGAAGAGGGCCACCGCGCCGACCTTGTTCGCCGACAGAAGGGCAGGGCTTAGTTTTTGGTAAGCGGCGATGTCGGGAATCCGGTTGATGGTTTTGTTATCTGCTTGGGTGAAGCTGTAGGCTCCGGAGGAAATCCTCATGATGTCCCCGAAAGTCGCATCGTCGTGGGATTCGATGTAGTTCACCATCTGCCAGCTTTCGGCGTTGTCGTTCTGGCCCATCCAGTAGGACCGCAGTTCTTCTGCTCCGCCGGCGGTGCCCAAGGCAAAGGCAGGCATGGTTTTAGTGGGTCTGTTTTCGTTGCGGATGGTTTTCCGGATACCGTCGTTCCACTTGGCCCAGCCAGCTTTCAGCAGGTCCACGGAGTTCACAGCCCCTTCACCGCCCCAAGGTTCAGCGATGAGGAAGGCTTTGGGGTTGACGGAGTACACCAGGTCGGCGATGGCTTTCACAGTGTCTTTATCGTGGCTGGTCGCCAGGTCGAACCGGAAGCCGTCCACGTGGTATTCGGTCATCCAGTGGCGCAGGGAGTCCAGGACCAATCGGCGCACCATGAGTCGGCGGGTTTCCACTTCGTTTCCGGTACCAGTTTTATCATTCTTTTTGAAGAAATAGGAGGTATCCATGAGTTTGAAGGCGTTTTCGTCGTAACTGGCGGTGTGGTTGTACACCACGTCCATGATCACGGCGATCCCTTCTTTGTGCATGGCTTTCACCATGTCTTTCAATTCGTTCACAGCCCGACCATCAGAACCGTTCCACTTGGTGGGATCGGTGGTGGCGTCGGAGGCGTAGTAGGATTCGGGAGCAAAGTAGTTACTGGTCATGTAGCCCCAGTAGTTCCGGGAGTAGGCGTTCCAGGTGTTTTTCAGACCACCGGCGCTTACCTTATAGGGGGGTTCCACATCGCCAAACTCCATGAGGGGGAGAAATTCCACGGCGTTCACACCCACGGATTTGAGGTATTTGAGACCCCCGGTGGTGGCGTTGATGACCCCTTTGTACCCCGGTGTGGCAGTTCCGGCGGTTTTGTCGGCGGTGAGGTCCCGGATATGGGTTTCCATGATTACCGCGTTGGCGATATTGAGGCCTAAGGGTTTATCCCCTTCCCAGTTGTACTTGGAGGTGTCCAGGATCAGGGAGCGGCTTTTCTGGGGGAAGGTGTTGGTCTGGGCTGTGGCCTTGGAATAGGGATCCGCAAAGACCGTATCACCGGGGATAGTCGGGGTAAATGGGGCAAACTCGTATTGTCTTTCGGTGATGCGGTATCCGTAGTATTTACCCCAGAGGGCTGAGGCCACGGTGGCTTCGAAAACCTGGTTACCGTCGTTGGTCATGGGGACAATAGTCGCCGCTTCGATACCGTCGTCCAATTTATTGAAAATTACCACATCCACGGCCTTACCCCGGGGGATAAATACGCGAAACAAGGATTTTCCCCCTTCGAAAAAGTATCCCAGGGATTTGTCGGAGTACATGCTGTTAAAAGCTGCTTCCGCCAAGAGTCCTGTGTTTACTTTCACGCTGGCGGAGACGCCATTTACCGTGGCAGAAAGGGTGTAATCCACGCCCTTCACCATGGGAGCATCGGTGAGGATGTTCAGGTAAATACCAGCTCGTTCAAATTTAGCCGCGGGAGTTCCGGGCTCTACGGCGAAAATAACCTTAGTGAGGTCTGTGGGAAGGCCAGCGGCCCTTATTCTGATGGCAGAAGTTTCTACCACGTCAGCTGAGAAGATCTCTATTTTGGTAGCAGTAGCGGCAGTCGGAGTAGCGGTAGGTTTCTCAGCGCCTCCACCAGCAAATAGCAAACCGGTTAACATTAATAATGCCGGTAGAAGAATTATTTTTTTCATTTTTACCCCTTAAATGGAATTTGGATAATAGTACACCGGAATTATTCAGGGTGCAAGGAGAAAGTGTGAGAAAATTAGCAGGTGGGATTTTAGGGCGTGGAACTCAAATAGAGGTCTAGTGTCCAGCATCTTTGATTCTAGACACTCATGGAAAACCACCCCTTGCACCCCCGTTCCCCCGGGCTTAGTCTATTAATGAGAGGTTCATCAGTGAAATACATCGGGGCAATCGATCAAGGTACCACCAGCACGCGGTTTATACTTTTTGACGCCCAAGGCCGAATTATCTCCCAGGCTCAGAGGGAGCACACTCAAATTTACCCCAAAGCCGGATGGGTGGAGCAGGATCCCCTGGAAATCTGGGAGAATACCCAAAAACTATTGGTCGATGCCTTTGCCCAGTCGGGAATAACGCCCTCCCAGGTCCTGGGTTTGGGAATTACAAATCAAAGGGAAACAGTGGTCCTATGGAACCGCAAGACCGGTAAACCGGTCTACAATGCCCTGGTTTGGCAGGATGTGAGGACGGCGGATTTTTGTCACTCATTGGAACAAAATTTTGGAAAAATGTTGGTGGAGAAAACAGGCCTTCCTCCGGCCACGTATTTTTCTGCTTCGAAAATTCACTGGGTCTTGGAAAACATTCCCGGTACGATGGACTTGGCTCAAAAGGGAGACCTGCTTTTCGGCACGGTGGATACCTGGCTACTATGGAACCTCACCGGAGGGGTGGACCAGGGGGTTCATAAGACCGATGTGACCAATGCTAGTCGGACACAGCTCATGAATCTCAGGACCTTGGAATGGGATCCCCAGCTTCTAAAACTCTTTTCCATCCCGGAGGAAATTCTTCCCAAAATCTGTCCCACCTCGGGGCTTTTTGGAACCGCTTTGGTTTTAGGACATCCCATTCCTGTAGGGGCTCTTATGGGGGACCAGCAGGCTGCCCTCTTTGGACAAACCTGTTTTGAACCGGGGGAGGCAAAAAATACCTATGGAACCGGGTGCTTTCTCCTATTGAATACGGGAAAGGTTATTCATCAAAGTAAAAATGGACTCTTGACGACACTGGCTTATCAGTTAACCGGTGAGCCTCCTATATATGCTCTGGAGGGCTCCGTGGCGGTGGCAGGAGCTTTAGTGCAGTGGCTTCGGGATAATATGGGATTTTTTCACGAGAGCGCCCAGGTGGAAGAGTTGGCCACAGGAGTGGAGGATAATGGGGGCGTGTACCTGGTTCCTGCGTTTTCCGGACTCTTTGCTCCCCATTGGCGCCCTGATGCCCGGGGTGCCATTTTAGGTCTCACCAGGTTCGCCCACAAGGGGCATATCGCCCGGGCTGCTTTGGAATCCACAGCTTTCCAGACTTTAGATGTGTTAGAAGCCATGAGTCTGGATGCGGGGGAAAGGCTCAAAATCCTCAAGGTGGATGGGGGAATGACGGTGAATCATCTGCTTATGCAGTTTCAAGCGGATATTTTGGGGATCCAGGTGGTCAGGCCTTTAGTGAGGGAAACCACCGCCTTGGGAGCCGCCTATGCCGCGGGTCTGGCCTTGGGAATGTGGAAAAACCTGGGAGAATTGAAAAAACTTTGGAAATACGACCAAGATTGGATCCCTAAGATGTCCCAGGATCATCGGAGTACCCATTTGAAAAATTGGAAGAAGGCCTTGGAAAAAAGTCTGGGTTGGGTGGATGTGGGTGTAGTTCCATGAGCAACATAACAAAAATTGTAATCATAGGCGGAGGGCTCATCGGAACCCTCACAGCCCGGGAACTCCTGAAGTGGAACATCCAAGTTACACTGATCGAGTCTGCTACGGAGGTGGGGCAGGGAATCTCAAAAGCCAACTCCGGGATCATCCATGCGGGGTATGATGACGAGCCTGGTACCCTCCGGGCACAATTTTGTGTGCCGGGAAATAAGGCTTATACCCAGTTAGCCCAGGAGCTGGACATCGATGTAAAAAGGGTCGGCTCCCATGTGGTGGCCTTCAACCGGGAACAGCTCAATCTCCTGGACGAACTCCTGGCTCGAGGTAAAGTCCATGGGATTGAGGGGTTGAGAATCCTGTCACAGGCCGAGCTTCTGGACAAGGAACCCCATTTAAATCCCTTGGCCATGGGCAGTCTCTGGGCCCCTACCGCCGGGGTGACCGAACCTTGGCAGGTGTGTTTGGCCGCGGTGGAAAATGCCCTGGCCAACGATCTGGATCTTCGTTTGGGTGAAACTGTGACCGGTTTTGTCCAGGAAAAGGGCCATGTGAAAAAAGTCCTGACAAATCGGGGGGAATACGAATGTGACGGAGTTCTCAACGCGGCGGGACTCTACGCCGACCATATCGCCACTTTGGTGGGGGATGAGGGCATTCCCCTAAGCCCCCGGCGGGGGCAATATATCCTTTTAAACAAATTTACCGCCCACGATTTGGTGAAAAGCATCCTTTTTCCCGCTCCCGGACCCAAAGGAAAAGGAATCCTCGTGACGCCCACGGTGGACCATGGAATCCTGTTGGGACCCACGGCGGAGGATTTACCCAGGAGCCTGAAGGATGATAGGGCTACCACAGAGGACGGCTTGGCCCAGGTGGCAGCGGGAGCTCGGATCCTGGTACCGGAATTGGATCTGAGGGAAGCGGTGAAGGTATTTTCCGGTTCCCGTCCCGAAAGTCCGGGGAAGGATTTTTGGCTGGGGCCTTCGAAACGAATCCGGGGTTTGGTCCACGCAGGGGCCATGAGATCCCCCGGTCTCACCGCCGCCCCAGCTTTGGCCGTTTACTTAACCCAGGTTTTTAAAGATCTTTTGGGCGAGAATTGGGAGAAAAAATCTGATTTCAATCCCATCAGGAAGAGAATCCCTTCCTATTTGCGGGATTTCAGCCGGGAAAGGCTCCATGAATTGATACAAACCGATCCGGCGGCCGGACGGGTGGTTTGCGTGTGCAACAAAGTGACGGAAAAAGAGGTGGTGGAGGCCATACACCGGGGAGCTCGAACCTTGGATGGGATCAAATTCCGCACCCGAGCCCTCTTTGGGGAATGTCAGGGGGGCTTTTGTACCCACAAACTATTAGAACTCCTAGCCCGGGAGGCTGGGCTCAAACCTGAGGAAATTCAAGCCGGGATTCCAGGTTCCTGGGAAGTGGATGGGAAGGTTCGTCCATGAAGCATTTAGAAACCGATGTGCTGGTATTGGGCGCAGGAGCCGCCGGTATGGGGGCTGCTTTGGCGGCGGTTTACCAAGGGGTGAAAGTGACATTAGTGGAGCGGGTTGAGAGTTCCGGGGGGATATTGAATCAGTGCATTCACAACGGGTTTGGTATTCATTATTTCAAACAGGAGCTCACGGGGCCGGAGTACGCGCAGAAAATGGGCAAGTTAGTCCAGGATGCAGGGATAGATTTTAGACCCCGCCGGTTTCTTCTGGCTCAAAACCCCCATTTGAAACAATTCACCTTTGTGAGCGATGAGGGGGTGGAAACCATCGCCTGTAAAGCCTTTGTGTACGCCGCAGGGGCGCGAGAAAGACCCTTCGGCAGTCTTCTCATACCTGGGGACCGGGTATCGGGGATCTTTACCGCCGGTGTGACTCAGCGTTTGGTGAATTTGGAAAACCGGAAACCAGGCCATCGGGTCTTGATCCTCGGGAGCGGGGATATTGGATTGATTATGGCCAGGCGGTTGACTTTGGAGGGGATGGAAGTGGTCGGGGGTCTGGAAAGGCTTGGG
>CAZUXL010000019.1:0-25579 GCA_964624355.1 uncultured Spirochaetales bacterium | reverse complement strand
TCCCGGGGGATTGGAGAGGAATCTTCAGCAGTGTCTTCGGGACTTCGATATTCCCCTCCATCTTTCCACCACCGTGGCGGAGGTGAGGGGACGTGGGCGATTGGAAGAAGTGACCACGGTGAAAGTGGACGGGAATTTCAACCCTGTGAAAGGGAGTGAGCGGACCTTTGCCGTGGACACCCTGGTGCTTTCTGTCGGTTTGGTTCCTTCCACCACCCCTATTATGGGACTGATGAAGCTGGATCCCAGGAGTCGGGGGGTTCTAACCGATAGCCAAGGACGGAGCAGCCGGGATTGGATTTTTGCCGCGGGAAATTGCGTGGGAATTTACGACATGGCCGATTGGGTCACCCAAGAGGGTGAAAAAGCTGGCAAAAATGCTGCAATTTTTCTTCAAGGAAAGGTCTGTGCTAAAACAATTCCCATTAGGCGGGGATCGGGAGTGGGTATTGTTCTTCCCAGTGCCTGGGTGCCCGGGACACCCCTGGATCTATTTGTTCGCCCCTCCCTTCCCCATGGGCGAGCTCGTATTCTCGTAAAATCCGGTGAAATAATTCTCAAGGAAACTAAACCCCGGCCTTTGAGTCCTGGGGAAATGGAAATCATTAGACTCAGGGCCGATCTACTGGGAGATTCCCAGGATTTAGCAGTGGAGGTCCAGGATGATTAATGACCCCTTGATCCGGGAGATGACCTGTATCCGGTGCCCCCTGGGATGCCGGATGACCATTGCCCTCACCGAAAGTGGACTAGTGAAATCCGTCACGGGAAACACTTGCCCTAAGGGTGATGCCTATGCCCGGGAAGAGATTCAGGATCCCAGGAGAATCCTTACCACCAGTCTCAAGGTTTTGAATGGACGATGGGAACTGGTCAGCGTCAAAACCGCAGGCTCCATTCCCAAAAAACTGGTTTTGGAGGCTCAGGAATATTTAAAGCCCATGGAAATCAACGCCCCGGTGGAGGCGGGGCAAATACTTTTGGAAAATCTATTGGGAACCGGGGTTCCAGTGGTGGCGACCCGAAGTGTGGAAAAAATCTAAGGTGTGAATTAAAATGTAATTATTCTAAATCTGGAAGGAAGGTGTTTCATGTTAGATTTCAGCGTTTCGATTATCCCTTTGGTGGTTCTGTCGTTGGTAAATTTTATCTTTAGTTGGCTATGGTATTCACCCGTTTTATTCGCAAAACCCTGGATGAAGGCTTTAGGAATAGATGAAAAAAGGGAAATGACCGAAGAAGATAAGAAAAAGATGCCCTTTTTGTTTCTCAACGGCCTCATCGCCTCCCTACTGCTGGTTTACGCTCTTCAAGTGGTAGTTCATTCATTAAAGGCCACGGACTTTTTTAGCGGTGTTCATATCGGTTTGGTAATATGGTTCGGTTTCGCCCTAACCCATAGTCTTAACACCCTCTGGGAAGGACGTAAAGTTACAGTTTTGTTGATCAACAACGGGCTATTTCTTTTAACTTACGTCCTTTATGCGGGTATTTTAGCGGTGTGGAAATAAAAATTCCAACATAGTCCCCGCCCGTTTAGCCCATTGGATTTCATTATGACCGGCATTTTCATCGATGACGGTCATGAGATCCACCCCTTCTTTCCAGCCTTTCTGTAACAGAGCCTCGATGAGGTTCCGGGTGTGGGGAAGGAAGATGGCGTCCACATCCTTTCCACCGCAGTCCACGTAGAGTTTAACCGGAATTTTTTCCTGAATGACTTGTTGAACTAAAAAGGGGTAGGGTTGATAAAAATTCTTATCCTTGCGGGTTTCATCGTCGTATAAATAGTTTCCACCGGAAAAAGCGGCAATCCGGGAGTAGAGGTTACTATGGGACATTCCTACCCACAAGGAAATACCCGCACCGAAGCTCGATCCTGCTATGCCTGTATTTTCCCGATCGGGAAGGGTTCGGAAATTTGTATCTATGAAGGGTTTTAACACAGTAATGAGATAGTCTGAATATCCCTGGCTCAAAGCCAGAATTTCAGCTTTTTTAGAGGTGTCCAGACCCTCGGGCGCCTGAAAATAGGCTCCAAAGCCCACGTACTCTTCCGGTCGCTTGCTGGTATTTTCCACCCCCACGATGATCAGGGGCTCAATTTTTCCCTGGGCGATAAGCGCATCCGCCGTGGTATCCATTTTCCATCCCCCATTAGCCGCTGCCCTGCTGTCCCATAACTGCTGGCCATCGTGCATGTAGAGTACGGGGTATCTTTTTTCCGGGTTCAAAGCATACCCTGGGGGTAGATAAACATAAACATCCCTTTTGGGATTCACCCTTTTGGGCTTCATGTCGGGGAAATACTGGAGCGTACTTTTAGGGCTTTCCAGAGTTCTTATAAGATTCCGTATGGGTTTAGCATATTTAATTTGAGGATTAAAGGGATCTAGAACGGGCCGGGGACCTGTGACCCCTTCCAGGATGTATTGATATGTAGCACCGTCGGGAATAATTCCAGGGATGGTGGTGAAATGCAACCGGGTATTTTTCACATGGGTGAGGATTTTTTCCCCGGTGCCGGGAAGAAAATCCCCTGTTAAGGTGACCTGGGAGGCTAGATTTTTTCCCGATTCGTAGTAAACAAAAGTCAAACCTTCGAGGGAGGTCAGGGGTGTATTCCGACTTTTTAGAAAATCAAGCGCTCTTCGGTCTGCATCCTGATTATCCAGGGCACTCTCCAGCTGCTCCTTGAGGTCCAATAAAATTGCGGGGATTTTTTCCTGGTTGGATAACAATTCATTTGAACTGGGTTGTTTTGGATCGGTGGTGCAGGATGATCCCACCAGGGCAATAAAAAATATAAGGATAATTCGATTCATGGAAAACTCCTGGAACAAATGGCTATCAGGTAAAAGACTATCCTGGATTGGAGAATCTGAAAAGGGTTAATACTTAAAATTGGTGACTTGCTTTTACGCCTTACCTGATCTATTTTCTAAGGAATGAATACTTCCCTTGCACTGCGAAATAAACTTTTACAACTCTTGGAAAATTATGAAATCCGCTTTCCCTTGGAAGGTCTGACCCTCAGGCGTTTCAGAGATTTTGTTCGGGATAATGAGAACCTTCAAGGGAAAACCAACCTTCGGGGTCACGTGACCGCTTCCGCCTGGATAATCAACGCCGAAAGGACCAAGGTTCTTCTTACCCATCATCGAAAACTGGGAATATGGGTACAACTGGGGGGTCACACAGACCCTGGGGAAGATTGGCAGGCCGCGGCCTTGAGAGAAGCCCGGGAAGAATCGGGACTCCAAGACCTGGTTTTACTCCAGGATGGACTTTATGATGTGGATATTCATGAAATTCCCGCCCATTTGGAAACCCCCGCTCATTTTCACTATGATTTACGGTTCCTTTACCAGGGAGATGATCTTATTCCCTTGATTCTCAGTGAAGAAAGTCACGATCTGGCCTGGGTGGATATCATTCACTTGGGAGATTTGACCAGGGAAGAATCTCAGCACCGCATGGCTGGAAAAATGAGGAATTAACCATATAATGGTTCCATGAAGCTCAGAACTAAAATACTCTTGGTTTTCGGTTTAAGTCTCTGTCTTACCATCCCGGGGATCTACTGGGGAGTTACCACAGTTCTTGATCGGGTATCCTCGGGACTCATGCAAAAGCAGGCGGAAAACTCGGCTCTTTTTTTAAGACATACCCTCAGTCTTGGTGCCTTGGGACAACCGGGTTTTTCTCCCCAATGGACCTCGGACCTTCTTAACCTTACCAAACACGTATCCGATGAGAGTAAGAGTTATGATGTGAGCAAAATCCTACTGGTGGGGGATGATCTGAAGGTTCTATCCAGTTTTCCCCAGAATGAAACGGGGATGGATTATTCCCAACATGCGGACATACGCCAAGCCTTTATGGACAAGAAAATGGTCACGGTTCTCGAAACCCATGTGGATCCCCAAGGGGTGAAGTCCTCGGATATTGATGTGGTAATCTGGTTTGAATACGCCCCGGGGGTGCCGGTGGTTTTGGAAATGAAGTTGGATTTTGCTAAAAGTACCGCATTATTGGAACTTCAGTATGGAGAGATTGAGACCCGGGCTATTCTTTTGGCCGTGGTCCTTTTGGGGGGAATTTTAAGCCTGCTGTTGCTACTGATTACCCGAACCGCCATTCATCCCGTTTTAAATCTGACCAAAGCCATGGAAGGGGTCGGTGCGGGAAATCTGGATATACAATTAAGGGAAAAAGGTCGGGATGAATTTTCCATTCTATCGAAACGGTTTAACGAGATGGTTTTGGGTATCAGGGAGAAAACTAAGCTTACCAGTTATGTTTCCCGGAGCACCGCTGAAGCGGTTCATCACGCTGTTCGAGAAAAAGGAGAGCATCCTGCGGTTCGTAAAACCCTTAGTTTGTTTTTCTCGGATATTCGGGGTTTTACCACTTATTCTGAATCCAGGGACCCCGCTGAGGTCATCGGGACTTTGAATAAAGTTCTCGGTCTCCAGGCAGAAATTATCCAACGTTACAGTGGAGATATTGATAAATTTGTGGGAGATGAAGTCATGGCAGTTTTTTCCACCCCCCTGGGAGCCGTGGAAGCAGCTTTGGAGATCCAAAAAGCCATGAAAGAAGATGGGGAGAATCTCGATGCCCTCGCCTTGGGGATCGGCATTCATGTGGGGGAAGTCATGCAGGGGGATGTGGGTTCCCGGGAAATGAAGGATTATACCGTTATTGGAGATACGGTGAATACTGCCGCCAGGTTACAGTCCATGGCTGGGAAGGGTGAAATTCTGATTTCGGAAACGGTACTGAAACAGATAAATCAGTCCGGAGGCTGGACGGGCATACCCCAGGGTGAATTAACCCTAAAAGGGAAAATGCAATCTGTTAAAACTTACCTTCTTAAAGTACGGGGATGAAATTTCTCAGCTCCATAAAGCTGGGGGGCTGAATTTAAGAGGAAAAACTGTTATCATCCCGAACTATGTCATTTTTACCCCTCAATCAGGCGGATATGAAGGCCCGAGGCTGGGATTATCTAGATTTTATATTTGTTTCCGGTGATGCCTACGTGGATCATCCATCCTTCGGACCATCACTTTTAACCAGGCTTTTAGAAAGTCATGGGTACAAGGTGGGGCTTATTTGCCAACCGGACTGGAAAAAGATCGAAAGCTTCCAGGTACTTGGACGGCCTCGGTTGGCTTTTTTGGTCTCCGGGGGGAATATGGACTCCATGGTCCTTCATTACACCTCTACTAAAAAAGAGCGCAAAGAGGACTATTACACCCCAGGAAAGGTCATGGGTAAACGCCCGGACCGGGCAACTATTGTTTACTGTGCTGCCCTAAGGCAAGCGTATAAACAAGTGAACATCATCATTGGGGGAATAGAAACCTCCCTTCGTCGACTTAGCCATTATGACTATTGGACTGGAAAAGTCCGGCGTTCCGTTCTCTTGGATTCCAAAGCGGATATCGGGGTTTACGGAATGGGTGAAACAGCCCTATTAGAGATCGCCACTCGGCTCAAGAAGGGAGAGAGTGTGGACACAATCAGGGATGTGAGGGGTACAATTTTCAGGACATCTAGCTTGGAAGGACTTCCTCATCCTCGAATTCTACCCACCTTTGAAGAAGTTTCGGAAAATAAAAAAGCCTACGCCACGAGTTTTCAAGTTCAATATGTGAATACCGATCCCCACAGTGCTCTTCCCTTAGCCGAAAAGGCTGGACACGATTTTGTCTATCAGAATCCCCCCTCCTGGCCCTTGGAAAGGGAATTTATGGACCGTCTTTATACCTTGCCCTTCGAAAGAAACGCCCATCCATCCTATCAAAGCCAAGGTGGAATCGCTGCTTTGGAAGAGGTGAAATTTGGGCTCATATCCACCCGGGGGTGCTTTGGGGCTTGTTCCTTTTGTGCCTTATCGTTTCACCAAGGAAGAATCATTCAAAGCCGGAGCCACGAATCTCTCATAGAAGAAGCTAAAGGGATAATTAAGGATCCGGGGTTTAAAGGTTATATCCACGATGTGGGGGGACCCACAGCAAACTTTCGTCAAAATCCCTGTGCAAAAATGGGGAAAAAGGGCGCCTGTATGGATAAAAGGTGTCTGTCCCCCTCTGTTTGTTCAAATTTAAAGGCTGATCATACGGATTTTCTATCACTACTTAGAAAACTTCGGGTATTACCAGGAATTAAGAAGGTTTTTATCCGTTCCGGAATTCGCTTTGACTATCTCATGGAAGATTCTAATTCCGCATTTTTTAAAGAGTTGGTGGAACACCACGTTTCTGGACAGTTAAAAGTTGCCCCCGAGCATGTGTCATCAAAAGTATTGAGTGCCATGGGGAAACCTAACCACAAGATTTATGAAGGCTTTAAAGAAAAATTTTTCAAATTCAATGAAACCTGTGGGAAAAATCAGTTTTTGGTACCCTATTTTATTTCCAGTCATCCTGGCTCAACCCTGGAAGATGCGGTGGAATTGGCAGTCTATCTTCGGGAGACCGGGTACATTCCTGAACAGGTTCAGGATTTTTATCCCACCCCAGGGACCCTTTCCACGGCCATGTATTTTTCTGAAATTGATCCTCTAACCAAAAAATCGATTTATGTGGCTAAAACTTCCAAAGACAAAGCTCTTCAACGGGCTCTTCTTCAGTTCCATCTTCCTCAGAATTATGAATTGGTGAAAGAAGCTTTGAATCTTACAGGCCGGACCGATCTCATCGGAACCGGTCCCCATTGTTTGATTCCGCTTTACCAGGATCAAAGGATGAAAAAGCCTTTAGGTTCAAGAAATTATCTTAAACCCGCCATGGTCAGACCCAGAGAAGAAAAACCTTTGGTGGACCATGGGGACAGACACCAGTCTGACCGGGGACAAGCCAGGGACAGAACGGGGACGGAGCGGGGACAGACCCCAATCCGACCGGGGACAGAGCGGGGACAGACCAGGGACAGACCCCGCTCTGACCCTAATCCATCCCGGGGAGAGCCTAGAAAATTCCCTGGGAAGGACAAACCTTCACTGGGGAAAAAAAATGAAGTGGCACGCTCGCCCAATCCTCGCGGGAAGTCTCTCATTCCCGATGGAAAACCTCGGCCAAAAAATCAATCAAAACATACCCCTTGGGAAAAAATGCCCAAGGCCTCGGATAAAAGGAGAAACTAATGGAAAATTGCCCTTGCGGATCGGGAAGAGATTTTAAGTCCTGTTGTGAACCTCTGATCATGGGAAAAATGGACGCTCCCACGGCGGAAGCCTTGATGCGTTCCCGGTACACGGCCTACGTAAAAGGTTCGGTGGATTATATTGAAGCCACCCATAAACGAGAGGCTCAGGATAGCGTTTCCAGGGAGGAGACGGCAAAATGGAGCCGGGAATCCACTTGGCACGGTTTGAAAATCGTCTCTACCGAAAAGGGTGGGATCGCTGATGACTGGGGAAAAGTCGAATTTATTGCTTCCTACTCCCAAGGTGGAAGAAAAGAAGATCACCATGAGATTAGTGAGTTCAAAAAGACCGGCGGCCGGTGGTATTATGACACGGGAAAATTTGTAGCCACAACCATTGTTCGGGACCAACCGAAGGTCGGGAGAAATGAAGCCTGCCCCTGCGGATCCGGGAAAAAATATAAACATTGCCACGGGGCTTAAATTGACACCCCCGACCTTGTCGGTCTATTCTTCCCCTCCGAGGTGACCCATGAATTTTTTTGAAAAATTGGAAAAACGCTGCGCTGATGCCAACACATTGTTATGTATTGGTCTTGATCCTAGGATCACCCTGGAGAAAGGAGAGAAGGCTGACGAAGTCTTATTAGCTTTCGGAAAACGAATCATTGAGGCCACGTCCGCTTATGCTGCCTGCTTTAAGCCCAATATTGCTTTTTATGAAGCCTGGGGCGAAGAAGGCCATAGAGCCTTGAAAAAAACCTTAGCCCTCATCCCCAAGGATATTCCCGTTCTCTTAGACGCAAAAAGAGGGGATATAGGACCCACTGCCGAATCCTACGCCGCCGCTACTTTTGATTACTGGGGAGTCGACGGGGTTACGGTGGCTCCCTATATGGGAATTGACTCTGCCGAACCCTTTCTTCGTTATCCCGATAAGGGAATTTTTGTTTTGGCCCGAACCTCCAACCCTGGAGCTAAAAAAATCCAGGATTGGAAAGTTAAAAAACTCCCCCTCTACGTAAGAGTTGCCAAGCTGGCCGCTTCCTGGGGGAATCGAGTTGGTCTGGTGGTGGCTGGGAATGATACCAGGGCTCTTAAAATTCTTCGCAGGGAGCTTCCAGATACCTGGTTTTTATCCCCAGGTATTGGCGCCCAGGGGGGGACCATCGAGGACGCCTTAAGTGCGGGACTGCGGGCGGATGGTCTGGGAATCCTTCCCAATGTTTCCCGGGAAGTGGCCTCTGCAGCAGATCCTGCGGCCAAAGCTAAAGAACTTCGGGACGCTATTAATCAAGTGAGATCCTCCTTCCTTCCAAGAAAACATTGGAAAGAAAAGAAACAGAAATTGAAAATGCGTTTGGTAGAAGGTCTGATTAAAACTGAATGTTTCCGGTTAGGGGAATTTACCTTAAAAAGTGGATTGAAGAGTCCTTTTTATGTGGACCTTCGCCGGGTTCAGTCGGATCCAAAAGTTCTCAGAATCGCCGCTAAAGCTTACGCAAAACTTCTGGATTCTTTGAAATTCGACCGGATTGCCGGTATTCCCGTGGCGGCTCTTCCTTTAGCCACGGCCGTTTCTTTGGAAATGGAGATCCCCTTGATCTATCCCCGGATTCCACCAAAAGCCCACGGTTCAGGAAACGCCATTGAAGGGGACTATAAAAAGGGTGAACGGATTGCCCTTTTGGATGATCTAATCACCACCGGCGCAAGTAAGGTGGAAGCCATTCAGGTACTCCGTGACCAAGGTTTGGAAGTGGTGGATCTGGTAGTTTTACTGGAACGGGGTGTACAAGGTCGAAAAGACATGGAGACTCTGGGAGTTCGAACCCATGCATTTTTACAAATAGAAGATTTTTTGGAACCCTGTCATCGCCTGGGGTTGATCAATGACGCTAAATTAGCTGAGTTGATGGAATTTGTAAAAAATAGTTAGAAACAAAAAAGATCAGCCTTAGGTTTCACTTGCCCTAAGGCTGATTTTTTCTAATGAAAAATACTTCTCGTAAATATTTTAGTTTAGCTCTTTTTCAGGATCAAAAAAATTCCGCACATTTCCATCCAGAATATTTTTTAAACTCAGGGTTCCAAAGAAACCTTGAATTTGATCCGCCGCAGCCTTCCAGACGTCGTAGGAAAGGCATTCTTCTTGATTTACACAAGCGGGGGTATCATCATCGCAACTGGTACAGGGGGTCAAATCCAATCCTTCCCCCACGGCGTCAAACACGTCTTTAACCGAAATGGTGTTTAAATCTTTCGATAGGGAAAACCCACCCCCAGGTCCTCTGACGGAGCTGATAATCTGGGCCTTTTTAAGTTTAAAAAATAGCTGCTCCAGAAACTCAGGACTTATATGTTCCGCACTGGAAATTTCTTTTATCGAAATGGGGCTTCCATCATGATACTTGGCTAAAAATAGTATGGCCTTCAACGCATACCGGCCTTTTGTGGTAATCCGCATATTTTATATTACCTTCTTAGTTAAGAATTATCAAGGGACCCAGGTTAAAACCCCGGCTGCTGACTAAAAAGGTAACTGGGCTGGATTCTGGGATCAGGATCTTTCCACCATTAGTGCTCTCATTCCCTTATGCTTTGGCGATTCCACAATGGGCCAACCTCGTTTTGTTTTGATGAGGTCTTGAATATCATGACTTTTGGAGATGATCAGAACCCGGGAAGCCGGGGCCATGATGGTTCCTAGAGTTTCCCAAAAAATCTCTTCCTCTTTCACCTGAGGCGTTTTTTCCCAAAGGATTACCGCCTGTTGAACACCCCTTTCCCGGAGTTCACTCCAGCAAGGTGTGGGATTTATATCGATATCCATGGGAGCACAGGCAGAAAGGTTGCTTCTGGTAATTCGCAGAGAGAGAAAATCCCTTCCGGCTAAAATGACCTTGTGATGTTTGAGTTTTTTTCCCAGAACCAGGGGGAGGTGACCCTGCCCTGGATTCCAAAACAAAGTACTTCCGGATACAGATTCCCATTTTTTTAAGAGTCCCAACCCTAGTTCCAGCTCATAATCCAGGGTATCAAAGTTTGGAAGACCGTAAACGGTTTGCAAGTCAAAAAATATCCCGGATTTTTTGACTCGGCTATGGGTTCTCAGGTAAGGATCCAAATCCACTCCCAGGATTTGCTTTCCCAGGGTAAAGTGAAAGACTTTATGATTGTGGGTTTCTTCTTCGTGGAGAATGAAGCCACCCAGTTCCAGGATCTTATCGGATAACCACTGGGCTAGGGGGGTGACGATCACCACGGCCATACGTCCCTCGGGTTTTAACCTGGCGGCCATCTGTCCAAGAAAATGGGTGAGAACAGTGGTTCCGGCCTTAGCAGGTAGATTGGAAACCACCAGATCAAAATCCCCTTCAGGATTTTCCATTCCCAATTCAGTTCGGCAAGTTATCTCCAGTTTATTCAACTTGGCGTTTATTTTAGTAAACGCAGTGGCCAAGGCATCCCTATCTACTGCTTCAATGGAGAGGGTAGGCCATTTGTTTTTAATAGCCAAGCCTAAAGTTCCCACTCCGCAACCCAAATCTGCCACCCGTCCGTGGTCTGGGGGTGTCCATTTTTGCGCCAAAGATTTCAATAAGAGTTGACTTCCCTTATCCACTTCAAAGCCTGAAAAGAGTCCCTGGGAGAGGTTCAATTTCATGTCTGTTCCCGCGAAGCGAAAGGGAACTGTTTTTGTGATAAATTTTTCTATACTCATCAGGGTTTTGGGAAAATATCCTTTATGAAATTCTGCAGCTGTTCACCAGCTTTTTTTACTTCATCCACCATTTGAGAAGCGAGTTTAGCTCCGGGATCGGAGGAATTTCTCAGGTCCTCTTCCCAAGATGTGAAGGCCGACTTAGCATTATCCGCCGGATCTTCCTTATCACCCAATTTACGATAGGTTCCCGTCAATATTTTTTCGTACTCTCCGTTTAGGATCCATTTTCTCGTTTCTTTTAATCTTATTAAAAGCAGGGGGTGGGAATCCTCCAAAACCGAGAGAACTTTATACACGGAATCTAAAAGATCCCCGGAGGATTCATACTCATCCGCCTGGCGAATTAGTTCGTCCAAATCCAGGTGTTTTTGACCGCCGGAAACCATTTTTGCCATCAATTGGTAGTAAACTTGGGGATCCTGTACGACGAGTACCCCTGCACGATCGCAAGAAAGTTCGCTTTTGCGTTCCCAGTCTTTCAAGGCCAATAAAATGGGAATTCTAACCAGTTGATCTATGGGGAGAAGTTCAAAAGATAAATTTAAAATCAGCCACAGTAGGGTGCGATAAACCGTATGTCCCGCTTTCACATGGGCAAGTTCGTGGGCGAGGATAGACAGAAGCTCCTCATCGGAAAATCTGTCCAGGAGTGCGGAGTGGAGGACCAGGAAGGGTTTTTCCATTCCAATGGCCATGGCGTTCATCCTTGGATCGTTGGATATGAAAAGTTCTGGAACAGGACTGACATCCAAAATAGATGCCGCTTCTTGTAGGAGGGCATGGACTTTGGGTAGTTGAAGGGGGGTAACTTTTAGGGAGGATCCCAAGAAGATAAGCCTAAGACTTCTTTCAGAGGTGAAACCGGATAAGACCTTTAAAACCTGATCAAATCCAGGAATTTGTCGGAGAATGGATAGTGTTGCCCTATCAGCGGGGTGCTCCCAAGCCGAGGGGGAAATATCGGGAAAGGCGGTTCTAGGCACAGAGGGCCTCCTAAGTAAAGACTACTCTTAAATCGGCATTTTGAAAAGAAGGAAAGAAAGAGCTTCTTGCAATTATTATCCAGGGAAATTAGAATTCCCTAGCAGGTATGAAATGAAGAAGCCAGGGATTATTTTCTTAGGATTTTTTCTTCTCTTTTCTTTTTTAGGGTGTATGAACCGGGGTGTGATTAAAATTGGGTACGTGGGCGCCTTAACCGGTCCCGGTGCTGATTTGGGTACCAATGGGCGCAACGGACTTCTTATCGCCTTCACTCCCCAGGCTCAAAAAGACGTCCAAAATCATACTGTGGAGCTACTATTTAGGGATGATGAAGACAATCGGGACAGGGCATTAGCAATTTTTAAGGAATTGGATTCCTTGGATTGCAAGATTATCATTTCCCAACAAACCTCCGGTGCCGCAGTGGATGCCTTTAGTTACGCTAATGATCATGGGATTTTAGTTTTAAGCTCCACAGTGAGCTCGTCCACATGGGATGGAAAAGATGACAATATTCTAAGAATAATGACGTCCAATTATGACCAAGGTGTGGCTCTGGGAGATGCTGCTTTAGAAGATGGCCATAAACGGATCTATAGTATTGGTGTGGAAAATAATAAACCCTTTGCCGATTCCATTTTAGCCGGAGCTGCTAAGAGATTTCAACAGGGGGGTGGGGTCATCGTGGGGAGTGAATACCTCTCAGAGGTGAATTCCACCACCTTAGACCTTCTTGTTAAACGACTGAAAATGCTGAATTTGGATGCCATCGCACCTTTGGTACTTTCTACCAATGATGCGGCATTGCTGGCAAAACAGATGGAGAAGCACAACTATAACGTTCCGGTTTACGTTTCTGCATGGACACTATCGGGAGATCTCCCCGCCGCTGGGGGAAACTCAGTGAATAATTTTCGTGCTCTTAATTTTATGGAAATGGAATCGCAGCAGTCTAAATTTAGAATGTTAGTGGAAGAATATACGGCCATATATACCCGGTCGCCTCAATTTCCATCCTTCCTTGCCTATGAAGCAGGGACAGTCCTCCTGGAAACTCTCAGGACGTCCCAGGACTTGAGTCCCCAGGGATTAAAAAAATTCATCCTGGAAACGAAAACTTTTAAGGGTCTTCAAAGCGATCTGGAAATAGATAAATATGGCGACTGTAAGCGTAAACTTTTTTTATACCGGATTGTCGGTGGAAAATTAGTCCTTCTTAGGCGGATCTGAGTGTTCGCTGGGAATATTTTTCCGATCATGTAGGGATGAAGCAATTTGACTCCCCCTTCGGCCTGTTGGATTTAGGCCGCCATCCCTACGACTCAACCCCCAATCTCCAAGCTTGGAACGCAGCGGATGAGCTTCTTTTGGGTTATGCGAAAGACCATTTTACCCCGGATAGCAGAGTTCTGGTCTTGAATGACACTTTTGGTGCTTTGAGCGTAGCCCTTTTAAAAGGAGGGCACCGGGTTGTTCATTCCACCGATTCGTCTCTTTCCCAGCGGGCCGTCCTGTCTAACTTGGAACATTTAAGAATTTCGGAACAGGGATTGGTTCTTCTGGACTCTTTACAAATTCCAGAAGGACACTTTGATGGGGTTTTGATAAAATTACCCAAAAGTAATGGTTTTTTATCCTGGCAATTATCCTGTTTAGGTAATTTGGAAGTTCCCCTGGTGGCAGCGGGAATGACTAAAGATATACATTCCTCCACCATAAAAATTTTTGAAAAATACCGAAAAAAAGTAACCACGAGCTTCGCGGAAAAAAAAGCCAGAATGATATTAGCGGTGGAGGGAACCGTCCAGCCGGTGCCCGCATCAGGCTTTCCCCAGGTTTATTCCCTTTCCTCCCTCCAATCTCAGGTTGTCGCCCATGCAGGGGTTTTTTCCTCCGCAGCCTTGGATGAGGGGACGGCCTTTCTTCTGAAGAATTTTCCCAAGGGGATTAGTCCTCAACGCATCATCGATTTAGGGTGTGGAACTGGATTACTGGGGCTGGCTGCTGCCCGGTCTTTTCCTCATGCCGAAGTTTTTCTGGTGGATGAATCCTTTATGGCCGTATGGTCCGCCCGGGAAACCTTTAGAGCCAATGGGATGGGATCCCGGGGAGTTTTTCTCACCGGCGACTGCCTGGAAGATTTCTCCCCGGCGTATGCGGACTTAATCCTGTGCAATCCACCTTTTCATTTTCAAAACGTTCAAACCCAGGAAGTGGCTCGAAAAATGCTTCAGGATGCCAAAAGAGTGTTAAAACCCGGGGGGCAATTGTGGTTGGTGGCCAATTCCCACTTGGGATACCATGTGGAAATGAAAATTTTATTTTCCGACCTAAAAATTGCGGCAAAAAACGAGAAATTTATCGTTTTTCGAGCATTGGTTTAGGGATAGTAATTCGATGACATCCCCCTGGCTAGGATTTTTTGTCCATATCCGTTAGAATATTCTCAAAATGCCAAAACTCAATATAAATGAATTAACACTTCCCCTGTTTTCCATCACGGGAAAAGCCTTTCGAGAGGAAGGGGAAAAAAATTGGTGGATCAATGCCAGCGGGCCTTCAGATCTTCCCAAGCTGGATGGATTTCGAATTGTGGAGACCGGACGGAGCTTTGACGTGAAAGAGATCGTCTGGGAGAGGGGCCGGGGTAAGTTCCAGTTTAAAGGGATCCCTGAGGCGGCCTTGAACCAGGATGTGACCCTGATTCCCGAATCTTGGCCCGTACAGCTATCACCGAAAGCTCTTTTTGTCCCCTTGGGTCCTGGGAATCAAAAACTTTCCGGGCCCTCAGGGACCCTGAAGTCTCCCTTGTTCGAGAGCCGGGGAAAGAGTGTGAGTTTCAAACGAATCGACACCTCTTCCGGCAGGTTTGTGATTTTGGTATCATCCCGCAAGGACCTTCCCGTGCTCGTGGGAGCCCCCTATTCCATGGAAGACGAAAAGGGAAATCTGGTCCAGTTGGCCCTCTTGGCCGCCGAACCCCTGAGGGAACGGGATGTGGATGAACTTATTCACAAAGTTTACCGATTTCCCGGTGAACCCTCCATCACAGCCCTGTATTCCTTGAACTTGAGGTTGCGGGGATGGGTAGAATTACCACCACCCCTATGGCAGGAAGAATTCACCGAAAGTTTTGGGATTGGCGGGGTTAGAATCATGAAGCTAGCCCGGGAAAATCTGACTAAGAAACTACTGAGACTCATTAAACGCCCCGGCGGGGTTCCCAAAGCAGACTTAGCCAAGGTTATGGAACTTCCCGATGCAGTTTTAGGCCAGCTCCTGCGATGGTGTGAAGAAGATAAGAAATTGATATTCCGAGAAGGGTTTGTACTCCCTGTGGAAGAGGCCTCGACCTATTTATCCCCCATTGCCAAGAAACTTTGGCGGGATTTGGAATTTAAAGGACTGGATGGAATTCATCTGAGTGCGCTCAAAGATCCCGTGGTGATCGAGCAGTTCCGAGGTCTCATCCGCATGAATTTGATTTTGGGTCTGGAAGAGGACTGGGTAATTTCCGAACCTTCCTATAAAAAGGCCATAAGTCTTATCTGTACACCGGAAAATGTGGATAAAACTTTTACACTGGCGGAGCTGAAAGAGCTCATGGGTCCCACCAGACGGCTCCTCATTGCCCTGCTAAACCGTATGGAAGTGGATGGGTATGTGGTGAGGGAAGAATCCCTACGCCGGATTGTAAAAACCCTGGAGTCCTAGATCATGAGCCCTTTTGTCAAGTTAAGCTTTTGGGTTGTCGGTGTAATTGGTGCCTTGGGGGTTTTGGCGGGATGCAGTCCCTCCACCCCCCAGATCATTCAGGATTTTACCCGGTTAACTTATTTGGTCGACCCAGGCTCCACCCTGCCTAAAGAAACTCTGAGCGTGTTTATCCAAGTGGAAAACAAAGATGGTTTGGAAGACCTGGAAAAGCTTTACATTCTTAACGACAAGGATGAAGTTTACTGGACTTTAGAACCGGGGCTCTGGCAGAGGAGGGATAAGGGGACGGAAATCTGGATTGGCAGCAACTTTCTAACCTCCCCTTTGGGGGAAATACCCCGGGGAGAATATCGGATTCTCCTCCAGTCCAAATCCGGGGACAGGGCACGAACCAAATTTTTCTTGGATTCCCCCAAATTGGCGGATTATCAAAAATTACTCCCCCAAGTTCTCGTGGACGGGGATGGGGTCACCATCGTGAACCCTCCGGTTTCCTATGAACTGTGGCTTGCCTCCTCCGACGGCCAGCCGGTGTATACTTATCGATCCCCCGGGGAATCCAGGATTTTGAAGCAGACTTTTCTACCTACCCCGGATGTTCAGCAGAGGGCGAGGCAGTTAACCCTTCACCGGTTCGAGGACCGTTTGGGGGTGAGTCTCATTCTCGGCCCCTATCCCATCGCTCCCTAGACAACCCAACAAAAAAATCCTAATTGGCCCGCTATGTGAGTCTTTTTATTTTAATGTGAATGAAATCACAATAAAAAAGAAAAAGCTTGATTAAAATCCTGCATTCGATATATAATGTACTCATTAAATCAGTATCCAGGAGGATCCATGGCGGTCATAACTGAAGAAGACGTCGCCTTAACCCCCGAACTTTTGAAGTTCATCGATGAATGGAAGGGTAAGGCTGGCAATCTCATCATGATTCTGCACAAAACGCAGGAACAATACGGCTTCATTCCCCGGAATGTGGCAATCAAACTCTCCCAGAAGATGGATGTCCCGCTGGCCAAAATCTACGGGGTTATCACTTTTTATCACTATTTTAAACTGACCAAACCAGGAAAGTTCAACATCCAGATCTGTATGGGAACCGCTTGTTATCTCAAGGGAGCCGGTGATCTGATTCTAGAGTTGGAAAATCTTCTGGGAATCGGCGTGAATCAGGTCACCGATGATGGACATTTTTCCATGGAATCGGTCCGGTGTATCGGCTGCTGTGGTTTAGCACCAGTGATGACCGTGGGGGGAGAAGTATTTGGAAAAGTAAATCCAGATATGCTCCCTGAAATCCTTGCCAAGTTCCAGAGAAAATAATTGCATCGAACCCTGGGAGATTTCCTCACGGACATATTCCAGAACTCTGTGGAGGCAGGCGCGAAGAACCTGAGGGTGACCCTGATTCAGGACGAGAAATCCTTCCGGATGGAAGTGGCCGATGACGGTTGCGGAATGACGGCGGAGGAGCTGGTGCGGGCGCAGGATCCTTTTTATACCGATGGAACTAAGCATTCAAAACGTAGGGTTGGACTAGGACTTCCATTTTTAATACAAACCGCCGAAATGACCGGGGGGGAGTTCGGAATCGAAAGTAAAAAAGGGGAGGGGACCAACGTAAAAGTTGTCCTTCCCCAAGGCCATGTGGACATTCCACCAGAGGGTGATTGGGCTGTGACTTTGAGTCAGCTTTTTTCCCTTCCTGGGGATTTTGAGGCCGTGATTGATCGCCAGTGTTTTGGCAGATCCTATCAGGTCTCTCGGAAAGAGCTGATTGAGGTTCTCGGATCCCTGGAAGATCTGGAAGCTTTGATTTTACTAAAACAATTTTTCCTTTCGGCTGAAAATGAAATTTCGACCGGAATAAATGAAGGAGAGCAAAATGGGTAAAGTAACCCTGGACCAGCTTCGCGCCCTGCGGGAATCTGGAAAAAAAGAAATGAATAACCGCCTGAGTGAAGGCAAAACCATTGAAATTATTGTGGGAATGGGTACCTGTGGAATCGCCGCAGGGGGAAAGCTCACATTGAACAGCTTTCTGGAAGAACTCAGTTCCATGGACATTAAAAATGTGGCCATTAAACAAACCGGTTGTATGGGGCTGTGCTATGCAGAACCCACGGTGGAAATCCGCATGCCCGGCATGCCTAACACCATCTACGGAAACGTGGATGCGGAAACGGCCAAAAAGATCGTGCATTCCCACATCATTGAAAAGAAACTTGTGGA
Organism: uncultured Spirochaetales bacterium; assembly: GCA_964624355.1. Lineage (GTDB taxonomy): Bacteria > Spirochaetota > Spirochaetia > JABEVK01 > JABEVK01 > CAZUXL01. The sequence goes on along the minus strand of CAZUXL010000019.1, from coordinate 7,761 downwards.
CAAGCACGTTTTCAACGCCCCAGCCAAAGACATAATGAAGGAGTAGCAGGATGGCAATCAATAACTACTGTCTGGTTTGCGGCGGAACCGGCTGTGAATCGGCCAAAGCCGATGAAATATTTAAAAATCTCCAAAAGGCCGCCGAAACCCACGGGATCGGAGCTCAGGTCCAGGTCGTAAAGACCGGTTGTTTCGGATTCTGCGAAAGAGGACCCATTGTGAAGGTTCTTCCCGATGAGAGCTTTTATGTGGATGTGAAACCCTCCGATGCGGAAAGGATAGTCGCTGAGCATTTGGTCAAGGGTCGTCCTGTTAACGATCTAATTTACAAAGGTGATGGTAAGACCGCCGCGAAAAGCGAAGCGGACATCAAGTTCTACCAAAAGCAAATGCGGATCGTTTTGCGGAATTGTGGAATCATCGATCCTGAAAATATTAACGAATACATCGGTAGAGATGGTTACGCAGCTTTGGAAAAAGCTCTGTTTTCCATGACCCCCGACTCCGTGATTGCGGAAGTTCAGAAATCTGGACTCCGCGGCCGGGGAGGAGCAGGATTCCCCACGGGGAACAAATGGAAATTCTCCAAAGATGCTGTGGGTGATGTGAAATATGTGGTGTGTAACGCCGATGAGGGAGATCCAGGTGCCTACATGGACCGGTCCACTTTGGAAGGGGATCCCCACAGTGTTTTGGAAGCCATGAGTATCTGCGGTTACGCCGTAGGTGCCAAACAGGGCTACATTTACATCCGCGCTGAGTATCCTTTAGCCATCGAACGCCTGGAAATTGCCATGAAGCAGTCCCGGGAATTGGGTCTTTTAGGCAAAGATATCCTGGGTTCTGGTTTTGATTTCGATATTGAAATCCGACTGGGAGCGGGGGCCTTCGTCTGTGGTGAAGAAACCGCACTTCTGGCCTCCATCGAAGGAAGCCGGGGAATGCCCACTCCCCGTCCTCCCTTCCCTGCGGTGAAAGGACTCTGGGGCGCTCCCACGGTCATCAATAACGTGGAGACCTGGGCTAACGTTCCTGTGATCATTACCAAGGGTGCCGACTGGTTCGCTTCCGTGGGAACCGCCTCATCCAAGGGGACGAAGGTTTTTGCCCTCACCGGCGCCATTGAAAACTCCGGTCTGGTGGAAGTACCCATGGGTACGACTTTACGGGAAATTATTTTTGACATCGGTGGCGGCATCAAGGGCGGCAAGAAATTTAAAGCTGTTCAAACCGGTGGACCCTCCGGTGGTGTGCTCACAGATAAGTTCTTGGATACTCCCATCGATTATGAGTCCCTGAGAAAAGCTGGGTCCATGATGGGCTCCGGCGGAATGATCGTCCTTTCTGATGATGATTGTATTATCGACGTGGTGAAATTCTACCTGGATTTCTCTGTGGAAGAGTCCTGTGGTAAATGTGCCCCCTGCCGGATCGGTGGACGGAAACTTTACAATATTCTTGACCGCATTTCCAAAGGCGGGGGCAAGATGGAAGACCTGGACACCCTCAAAGCCATCGGCAAGGCCATGGCCGGAGCCTCCCTGTGTGCCTTGGGGGGAACTACTCCCAACCCAGTTCTTTCCTCCATGGAAAACTTTCCCCAGGATTACCTGGACCACATCCAGCACAAAAAATGCGGACCGGGAAAATGTAAAGACCTGGTGACCTACACCATCGATCCGGTAAAATGTATCGGTTGTACGGTGTGTGCCCGAAAGTGCCCTGTCCCTTGTATCTTTGGCGAGAGAAAATCTCCCCATGAGATTGATCAGAGCAAGTGTATCAAGTGTGGCGCCTGCTTCACCGCCTGTAAATTCGGCGCTGTGATCGTGGCCTAAGAAGGAGAAGGATAGTGAAGTCTATTAATTGTAAAATAAACGGCATGGCCGTGAGCGTTCCTGAGGGAACCTCGATCCTTACCGCGGCTAAGCAGGCACAAATTAAGGTTCCTGCCCTCTGTGCCCACCCAGATTTGAAACCCTGGGGTGCCTGTGGACTGTGTATCGTGCGTCCTGAAGGTCAACCCAAGATCGTCCGGGCTTGTACGACTCCTGTGGTGGAAGGCCTGAATTACATCACCCACGATCCTGAGATCGTGGAAACCCGGAGAACAGTGTTGGAACTGATTATGTCCAATCATCCCAACGAATGTCTTCGGTGTCCCCGAAACCAGGCTTGTGAGCTTCAAACCATCTGTGCGGAATTCGGCATCAGAGAAGTTCCTTTTGAGAATGGGGTTAGGCAACTTCCCGTGGATGATTCCACTCCCGCTATCATTCTCGATCCCACCAAGTGTATTTCTTGTGGCCGCTGCGCCCTGGTTTGTCAGCAGCTTCAGGATGTCTGGGCTCTGGAATTCCTTAACCGAGGAGACCACACCCGGATCGCCCCCGCCGGGGACGTTCTGTTGGCAGACAGTCCTTGTATCAAGTGCGGTCAGTGTACAGCCCATTGCCCTGTGGGAGCCATCTACGAAAAAGATGAAACCCGGGATGTGTGGAATCACCTGCGCAAGGAAGGCAAACACGTGGTGGTCCAAGTGGCCCCTGCTGTCCGTGTGGCCATTGGTGAAGAGTTTGGGTTTGAACCCGGTGCGGTGACTACAGGTAAACTCTATGCGGCTTTGCGCCGGATTGGGTTTGACAAGGTCTTCGATACCAACTTCTCCGCTGACTTGACCATCATGGAAGAAGGGAGCGAATTCATTGAACGTTTCGCCCACGGAAAGGGTGAACTTCCTTTGATTACTTCCTGCTGTCCAGCCTGGGTTGATTATATGGAGAAGTATTATTCCGATATGATCCCCAACTTCTCCACGGCCAAGTCTCCCATGATGATGCTCGGTTCCATGATCAAAACCTATTACGCCCAACAGGCTAAAATTGATCCAAAGGATATTGTGTCCGTGGCGATTATGCCCTGTACCGCTAAAAAGCACGAGATCGAAAGGTCCCCCGACATGGAATCTTCTGGCTACCACGATGTGGATGTGTCCATCACCACCCGGGAACTCGCCCGGATGTTCAAACAAGCTGGTATCGACTTTGCTAACCTTCCCGATGAACCCGCTGACAATCCTCTGGGGGAATACACCGGTGCAGGAACTATCTTTGGAGCCACCGGTGGTGTGATGGAAGCCGCTTTACGGACGGCTTATGCTCTGGTGACCGGGGAACAACTGAAAAAAGTGGAATTTGAAAGCGTCCGGGGTATGGACGGGATCAAGCGTGCCGAAATCGATATCAAGGGTACCAAAGTCCGTGTGGCTGTCGCCCACGGTATGGCTAATATTCGGGATGTGCTGGATGAAGTGAAGGCAGCCAAGGCTGCAGGAAAAGAACTTCCTTTCCACTTTATCGAGGTCATGGCCTGCCGAGGCGGATGTATCGCCGGCGGAGGACAACCCGTGGGAACCACCGATGAAGTCCGGGCCAAACGGACAGCGGGTATCTATTCCGATGACGAAAGATCAGTGATCCGCTGCAGTCATGATAATCCTTCCATTAAAAAGATTTATGCTGATTTCTTAGGTAAACCTTTGAGCGAGAAGAGTCACAAACTGCTTCATACCCACTACACCCCAAGACCGCTTTACACAAAATAATGTTCTAAGCAAAGTTTAATGAAAAACCCTTCTGGATCTTCCAGAAGGGTTTTTTTAATTTAAAAAAATTAAAAAGCATTAATTACTAGATTTTATTTATTTAGCCATGGGTAAGAAAATACTGAAAGTCGAACCTTTTCCCAAGATACTCTCCACTTCAACTTTTCCTCCGTGATTTTCTAAGATCCCGATGATCAAGGAGAGTCCAAGCCCGGTACCCCTACTTTCTTCTTTAGTGGTGAAAAAAGGTTCGAATATCCGCTCTTTTGTTTTTTCATCCATGCCCATACCCGAATCTTTAATTTCGACACAGCCGTATAATTCATCATCTTTATACTTTGTTAAGAGGCTGAGCTGAATGGTACCAGAGTCGATGATGGCATCCCGGGCATTGGTTACCAGGTTCATGAGAATCTGTTCCATTTGACCTTTGTCCACCAAGACATACAAAGGTTCTTGAGCATAATTAATTATGAATTTTATGGAAGGGGGCAAGAAATATTTGAGAAAAGGGGCTATTTCCATGACTAAGGTGTTAAGATTTTGTGACTCGTGCTTAACCTCTTGTTTTCGGGAAAAGGAGAGCAGTGTGGTGGTAAGTTTTGCGGCGCGATTAGAAGCTTTTTTTATTTCCAAGAGATCATCCTGGAGATTTTTAGGTTCATTCATATCCAATTGAGCCACATCGCAAAATCCAGAAATAGCCGTGAGGATATTGTTGAAATCATGGGCAACACCCGCAGCTAAGAGCCCCAGTTCTTCCATTTTTTGGTTTCTCAGCAGATTATCTTGGATCAATTTTCTTTGGGTAATATCTTCTATTATGGCGACCGCTCCGCTGACTCCCCCCTCCCTTCCTTTAATGGGATAGGCCACGGTTTGTTCCACCATTTCTCGGCCTTCGAACAGGGGTACCCTGGTTTCATATCTCAGAGGGGTTCCTTGGAGTAGGGTTTTTATGAGAGGCTCCCCTTCCTGGTTTAAAATGTCTGCCTTGCGGAAAAGCTCGGCGGCTTCTTTCCCCAGGATCTGGGATTGATCGGCATTTTTAGAGGCGCAATACCGGGCGTTGGCGTATTCAATGACCCCTGATTGATCGGTAATAACAATAGAAACCGGGATCCTCTCAATGGCGTAAGCTAGATTATGGAGTTTATTTTCCACCACTGAACGATCTTCAATTTCTTTTTTTAACTTCAAATTGACGAATTCTAATTCTTCAATTTTCCCCAAAAGTTTTCGCTGGATGGTGTCGGTGTGCTGTTTAAAAAATTCCTCATCCAATTTCTCAGCAATGCTTTTAGGTTCCATCTCGGGCTTATGGGAAGATAGTACTTCTTTAACGGCGTTGAGTAGAATATCAGGATCCTGGGGTTTGAGTAAAAATTTTTCAGCCCCTAAACTTAAGGCGAAATTTTGATCTTTGGGATCAGTATAAGTGGCGGTGTAAAAAATGAAGGGTATAAACTTAAAACGGGGATTAGATTTTAGTGATCGACACAGCTCATAACCATCCATTACCGGCATAAGAATATCGCAGAGAATGATATCCGGGATTTCCTTTTCCATGGCCTTAAGGGCCTGTTCCCCATTTCCTGCCAGAGTTACTTCAAAACCTTCCATGGTGAACAAACTTTTTATTACATATTGATTGGCTTCGTTGTCATCTACGGCCAAGATACGGGTACTCATTTAACATCCTCGGGGTTGGTAATATTTTTCTCTAGGGTAAAATAACTTTCCATGGTTTCAATGAAAGTTTCAGGATCAATGGGTTTTTCTATGTATCCATTACATCCGGCTTCCATGGCTTTTTCTCTGTCTCCGGGCATCGCATAGGAAGTCACGGCTATGATCGGAATTTTTTCCGTGAGATCATGGGATCTAATTAGTTTGGCCACGCCGTAACCATCTAAACTGGGCAGTTGAATATCTAATAAAATAATATCTGGGATTAAACTTTTTGCCATGAGGACGCCTTCATAACTATCCATTGCTGAATAAACCTCGTAATCTGCACTCTCTAATAGAAATCGAATCAAATAAAGGTTTTGTTCATTATCTTCAATTACCAAAATTCTTTTCTTCATGATGCAGAACTCCCGTAGGGGAGGGTGAAGGTAAAGGTTGTTCCCTGACCCCAACAACTATCCACTTCCATAGTACCCCCCATTAAAGATACTAAATGTTTACTGATGGAAAGGCCCAGGCCAGTCCCCTCGTATTTTCTGGTTAACCCTGTATCGATCTGATGAAAAGCCTGAAATAGGGTTTCCAGATCCTTTTTTTGAATACCGATACCTGTATCTATTACCTCTATCCGCACTTCCGTCGGACCTTCGTGGGCTTTGAGGGTGATTTGACCCTTTTCCGTGAACTTAACCGCATTGCTGAGAAGATTCAATAAAACCTGTTCCACCCTTCTTGCATCACCTTTTAATTGTGGGAAACTACCAGGTGTTTCTTTAAGAATCTGCAATCCTTTTTTTGCCGCCAAGGGGACGGCGGTGAGAATGGCTTTGTCTATTACAAATTCCAGGTTGAAGGGTTCGGATACAATGGTAAATTCTCCCGCTTCAATTTTTGAAATATCCAGAACATCGTTGATCAGGGCTAAGAGGTGGTGCGCGCTGCCTTTGACCATGGTGAGTTGTTTTTTTTGTTCATCATTTAGCGGGCCAACTAATCCTTTCAGAATGATCCCGGTAAATCCAATGATGGAATTGAGGGGGGTTCTCAGTTCGTGGGACATGGTCGCTAAAAAACTGGATTTAACCCGGTCTGCGGCTTCAGCCCTATTTTTTTCGATGAGTAAGGTTTCCGTGCGTTCTGCCACCAGGGCTTCCAAATGGTTTTGATAAGTCCGCAGCTCCTTATCCGTGGTCTTGAGCTTATCATGAGCTTCTTTTAAAGAATCCATCATGGTGTTCCATGCTGATACCAAATCACCAATTTCATCCTTGGTATTTACATAAATTCTTTTTTCCAAATTTTGAGTTTGGGCAATTTGAGTTACCATGGCAGAGAAGGACAGTATGGGACTAATCACTAATTTTGACTGTCCAAAAATTGTTAGAAAAGAAAGGATAGCTAAACCGGCAACTAAACTTCCCAGAACCATAAAAAGGGGATTCTGTACCTCCCTCTCAATGGATGTGGTTGGAATAATCACCCCGCACCGCCAGCCCAATTTTTCCATTTTTCTAGGAATCACTTCCATGGATATTCCATCCATGGTGATGGTACTCGGGATGTTTTGGTCTTGAAACATGGTTTCTGACAGTTCCAGCGACAAATTTTTTATGGGGGTAAATAGGAGCTTTTTGTCAGGATAGGTGAGAATGGTTCCCTGGTCATCAATTAAAATTAATGTGCCATCTAAACGAAATTGAAATTCAGATAAGTAGGTGGTTAATTTATTAAGGGTCACATCCATACCCAGAACACCGAATATTTTTCCCGATTCATCGAGCATTCCCCGAATAATTCCTATGTTCACGTCATCGGAGGTGACTGATGAATACGGAGGCGTCCGGGATATCTTCAGGGGAGATTTGAGCCCTTGAAGGTACCATGGCCGTGTGCGAGGGTCATAGGTCGTAGGGCTTTCCCGGGGATGGGATCTAACGAAGGTACCATTCTCTCTTCCCATGTAAATGGAACTGATCAGAGGGTGGGTTTTTCTATAATCATTAAAGATCCGGATGATCTCCTTCTCTTCCGCTCCATAGTTGTATACAAATGTTTTTTCATCGGCTTTTAAAAAGGATGTAAAAGTCTGGTCCTTCCTCGTTCGAACCACCGGCTGTGCCAGGATTGTATCTAAATCGTTCTCAAGTCCTGTAAAAAATTCCGAGAGATAAAAATCTATCTGACTAAGCTGACTGGTCACTTCGGTGCGAATGGAACTGTGTAGGGACGATACAAGGTAATTTCTGAGAAATATCGTTACAGACGTGACAACCATCAGGGAAACAATGAGATGCATGATGACAGTCTTTCTACCTAGCTTCATATTTCCCCATGAACTAATTCTAGGTTAGGCCGACTTAAGAGTCAAATGGATAGAGCTTAGACTTTGAGACTAAATTCCGAATGAGGCGGGGTTTTTAAAATTGTGGCAATCTCTTGGGGAGTCAGAACTTTACCAAAACTTC
>CAZUXL010000018.1:9843-35352 GCA_964624355.1 uncultured Spirochaetales bacterium | reverse complement strand
CCGCATTTCATTCTGCGTTGCCCCCTTGTTTTGGGGACTCGGTGTTTATACTTCGAGGACAGAAAAGAGTCAATAGGAATTTTAGCGATTGTTTGAATTTGGTTAAAAGTTGACTACACCTTCTGGTCAGGCACCTTAATTGGGAAGTATTTTATCCGCAGGCATACCGAAATAGTAACCCTGACTATAATCAATTCCATACTCTAATACTTTTTCATAAATAGCTTTTGAATGCACGTATTCAGCCACGGTTTTTATCCCCAGTTCCTGGGCAAATCTCACAATAGCCCGGGTAACCGACTGGGCGTTATGATCGGTATCCAAATTTTTAATCAGACTTGCGTCTATTTTGAGATAATCGACCTTGAGTTGAATCAAATGTTCAAAATTCGAGTATCCGGTTCCAAAATCATCTATGGCGATCTGACAACCATAGGTTCTCAACACAGTTATATAGTCCCTGAGTGCCTCGTAATCCTTTACTTGCTCTGACTCCACAATTTCAAATATCATCCTCTTCCCTATTTCAGGTGTTGACGCCAATGCAGACTCTATGGCTGAGCGGGTGTCTGCATCTTGCAAGTCTTCCATGGAAAGATTCAAAGAAAAAAAACAGGTTTCTTTCTTTAGGGAAAGCATGCTTTTAAAAATCATGACTTTAGTAATGAAAGGATAAAATCTAGCTTTTTTCGAGATGTCTAGGAAATGATCCGGTGTAAGGATATTCCCATCCCTTTCCCTTAATCGTACAAGACATTCGTACTTGGAGATTTCCCCGGTAAGATTATCCACGATGGGCTGAAAGAAAGGCAGAATCCGCCCCTCTTTTAGGGCTTCCCGAATCATTTGGGTTCCTATGATCTGCCGGCCATATTCCTTTTTAATTCCTAGTCCTGTTTGAAACAGGACAAACCTCCGAGGAGAACCCTTAGCAGATTTCATGGCCATATCAGCTTCCGCTAAAAGATGAGATGCATTCCAACCCACTTCAAGAGTCACACCCTGATCTAAATTTCTACTTAGGGAGCCCCCAGCCGAGACCGAGATAAAAACCTCATGCCCGTCTACCTGAAAACTTTTATTCATAATACTGGAGAGTATGCCTTGTGCATGATCCGTGAGAGCCGAGGGGTTTGTGGGATTATCATAGAGAATAACAAATTCATCAGAACTAATTTTATAAACCTTGGCATCCCCTTGAGCCAATACCACGAACCTTTCGCCCATCTCTATTAATACCTTATCACCGATCTCGTGACCAAAAAAATCATTGAGCTTTTGAAAACCATCTATATTAAGAAGGATAAGTCCTCGGGGTCCTGGGAGGGACAGATCATCAAAAAGGCGATGTCTATTCGGAAGTTTCGTCAATTTGTCTTCGTAGGCCTCCGCCAGGAGTCTATGATTTTGGTCCTCAATTGTGGAAAAGCTTTCCTTGAGGCCTTTATTCATCCGGGAAAAATTCTCGGTTAAAACTTGAATTTCATCCCCGGAGTTTATTTGCATATCTTCAAAATATTTCCCCTGTAAAATGCTTTCTGACCACAGAGTTAAATGCTGTAAATGACCTGTGAGTCTTTTACCTATGCTGTATAATAAAAATCCCGTGGCGATACAAGAAAGAATCAGAAGGTAAACATTAAACCAGAGGGATCGGTCCAATTCCGAACCGTACATTTTTGGTTGGACCACACCGGCGTAATATCCCACAAGCTCTCTCTTATACCGTACAGGAAAGAGAAAAGCGTTAAAACCTAAATCCTTTGCCCGCTGCCAGGTTAAGGGATCTTTCATATTAAAATACTCCTGAGGATTCAGGGCTGTACGAATCTTCCAACTAGGGGACTTCGCTTCTTCAGACAGCAAGGTTCCCAACACCCCTTGAATATAAAACTCATCGATGGTGGAAAACCCCAGCTCTTTCATCTGGGCATTCAGTCGGGCATCCTTCGCTCTGTAGGTTCTGGCTATCAACCGTTTCAGATCAGCGGAGATGAAAACTATATCGCTTATAAATCCCTGGGTATTGCTGAATTCATCCCGACTTACCCGATTTGGAGCCATTCCTAATGCCCCAGCCAGACTTCGCTTCAATTTCAGCTTCTGCTCCGGCTCTTCTATGAGACTAAAGTCCACCTTATCTTCCAAAGCTGCGGTGTGTATCAGATTCAATTGATCCACCAACCCCAAATGAATTATCTCCCGAAGTTCAATTCCAGAGTAAATCATAAAAACAAAATTGGTGAGAATGGATATGAAAAACAATCCGATGAGTAGTTTGAACCTCAAGGCCAACTTCCATCGGAGGACCCATCCTAGAAGGGGATGGATAAGACCATAGGCTATCAGCACCCCGAGAAGTCCACCCAGCAGGGAATTAAAATAGAATAAAAAAGTCTTTACTTCAAAAATGCGAATCTGGGAATTAAAGCCGCCAAAATTATCTTCGATCAGTTCTGGGGCGCGAATATCGTGAACCCAAACCATTCCTTCCGTCAGATAAACCACAAATTTATATTGGGAAATCCCCGGCTCGAATTGAAACAAAAGGCTCCAGGTCTTCGGACCAGTTTTTTCCATCTGAAACCGGGGACTTTTAGGATTCCAGTCGCAAAAGTACCCCGAGAGGTAAACACTTTCCACTTCGGCGTAAGGATCAAGACCTTGCATCTCTGCCAACTCTTCCGGGATGGGAGGAGAAAAGGTGAGAAGTACCGGTGGGTTGAGAGCCTTTTGTAAGGGTTCAGCGAAGAAATTCCCCAAAAATAGAAAGAGGGCCGACACAGCCCCCAGCCCCAGGAGGATGAGATATTTTTTACGGGCAGAAAATGAAAAATTCACAGAACCTCCACAATCAATTCTATATCAAATTTGTGGATATCGAAAGTAATATGTGCCAAATATTTTAGAGGGGATAATCCATACCGTGTTCCTGGAAAAATCTTTCCAACATATTTTCCATATTGTAGGGGCACCGTTTCACAAACTGCCGGATTTCCTGAAGTCGGCCTTGAATATTTTTTTTAAGCACCGTGAGATTCAAATAACTCCACAAAAGGGTTTCCAGATGGAAACTATAGTATTGAAACTGCCAATCCACTGACTCGTCCATAAAACTGTCTTCCATTCCTAAAAACAACTCTCTATGATTTTTCAGCAGGTCCAGAAGGCAATCTAGAATGTCCTGACTTTCTTCAAATCGGCTCTGATCATGGTAAAGCGAGGCGAGATTCTGACTAAAATACACCATGTTCAGGATGATGGGTTCCAATTCATCCCAAGCCTGAGAATCAATCCTCTCCCTAAAATAAACATAGCACCGTTCCAAGGACCGAAGCCCTCGGGCTAGGTTTCCTGACTCCAAATCCTTCAAAGCCCAGTAACCCAGAAGTTCGAAATACCGATCTTCGGTGATGTACTCCAAGGCTTTTTCCATGATTTCAGTCCCATCATCATCACCAAAGTGCAGGTGGTACTGGGTCCAATTATAATAAGCCCAGGAAATCCTCTCGTCATCCCCGGATTCCTTGGCTTTCTCCAACCCCTTCAAAGCATGAAGATAAGCTTCCACCACCTGGGACCCCTCAGCAAAGGTGATGCCGAAGAGTAAAAAATAAATATCCGCACTTAAAGTGACATCGGCGGTGAGGGGGAGGTAGTATTCCAAAACTTCACCAATCAACTCGGGAGTAAGATAGGGTCTTAACCGGGTGATGACCTCATTAAAAAGCTCCCGGCCCTCTTCCCTCCCCTCCTGGCGATCCAGGGATCCGAACAGCGCCACGGACCGATCCAGAAGCCATCTATAGATTAAATACCATTCTACTAAGTTTAATTTGTCCAGGGTGGCAGCTATCTCGCTATTCAGGGGCTCCGAGTCCTCGTCTTCCACACCGTCGAGATAATCCAACCACTGCCCCGGTTGAAGATCCTTTCCAGTTTGACTCTGAATCAAGGCCAGGGGCCGGGAAAGAACCTCGATAGCCGATTCGTGGGCCCCGAGAGCCCGAACCAAATCGCTGTAACGGGCCTGAAAATACACCAGTTCCAAATCCTTTCGGAGTCTAGGGTCGTAGCTCGCTAAACTTTTTCTCCAGTCAGCATACCTGCTCATTTCACCCTCCCATATCCAGAACTGCCCTTTGTATACTATTATATTACCGATTTTAGGAAAAGGCAGGGGCTTAATGAAATTTACCGCCATGGTGCTGATAGGTCTAGAGAAACTAGCAAAAGATGAAATAAAAGCCTTGGGAATAAAAATTCTTGATTCCAGTCCCGGGAAAATAACCTTCGAAGGGTCCCTGGAAACCCTTTACTTGGCCAATCTTCGCCTGCGAACCGTGGAAAGAATCCTCATCGTGGTAGGGGAAGGCCCCGCAAAAGACTTTGACGAACTTTTTGAAACCATACAAAACATAAGTTGGGCGGAGTTTTTGGCTCCCCCCTGCCGGGTGGTTTTCGATAAAGTCCGTATCCGGGATTCCGCGCTCACCAGTATCTCCGCGATCCAGGCGGTGGCTCAAAAAGCCCTGTACCAAAAACTGACTTCTGCGTATCGGGTAAATCAGTGGAATGAGGCGGGACCCACTGTGGATATTCGCTTATATCTGGACAAAAACCGGATCACTGTCGGGTTGGACACCTCCGGCGATGGGCTGACGAAACGGGGTTACAGAAAAATGACCAGCGCTGCCAGTTTGAAAGAAACATTGGCCTCCGCCCTCCTATTGTTCTCCGGATGGCGGAGGCGATCCCCTCTGGCGGATCCCTTTTGCGGTTCGGGCACGATTCTCACCGAAGCCTTGCTTTTTGCTTTTAACATCCCCCCAGGTCTCCACAGAAGTTTCGGCTTTGAGAATTTGAAGATCCACAGTCCCGATCTCTGGAAAAAGGTAAAAGCTGATGGAGAAGCGGGTATCGACACCTCCCATAAGGTTCGACTCTGGGGCTCTGATAAAGATAAAAACGTTTTATATGCTGCGAAGGCCAATCTTCAAGCCCTGGGTCTAGAGGAATATGTAAAGCTCGACCACATCCAAATGGAAGAGGCCTCAGCACCCTTCGATGAGCCGGGTTTTCTCATTTCCAACCCCCCATTCGGGGAGAGATTGGAAGATAAAGTGTCGGTGAAAGAGCTTTACAGGAAAATGGGAGACCTAAGGGAAAGGTTTCCCCAGTGGAAATTCGGTTTTTTAACCACCACAGCGGAATTTCCTGAACTCTTTGGACAACCTTCCTTCCAACACCGAAAGCTTCATAACGGAAGCATGGATCTCCATTACTTCCAATTCCTTCCGGAATCGGGAGAATAATAAAAGATTTTTCTCAATTTTTTCATAATTACTTCACTTTTTTTACCCTGCAGGTTGAAAAAACTAACCAGCGTAGTCATACTCACAGTGTAAAAAAAGTGGAAAGAGAAAAACCTTTACTATTAGCCATCGATGACAGCCCCATTAACCTTCGCCTGATTTCCATGGTGTTGGGAAAAGAGGGGTTTGAAATACTCTGTACTGAAAATAGCCTCGAAGCGGTTCATTTGGCCACGGAGACACAGCCGGATCTGATTCTTCTGGACATGATGCTCCCAGGAACCTCGGGTCTGGAAATCTGCCGATTGCTTAAATCCCAAAGTGAAACCAAAGAAATCCCCGTGATCATGGTAACAGCCAAAACTTTGGGTACCGATGTGATGGACGCCCTGGAAGCCGGCGCCTACGATTATATTAAAAAGCCTTTGGATGAGCCAGAAGTTGTAGCCCGGGTCAGATCAGCCCTCCGGTATAAAATCGCCCAGGATAAACTGAGGGAAATGGCCATGAGAGATAGTCTGACGGGTCTCTACAACCACGCCTTAATCATGGAATTTTTAGACAAGGAACTCTACCAACAGAGAAGAAAAAACTCTCCCCTGTGCTTCGTCATGGCGGACATCGACCATTTTAAAAGCATAAACGACAATTATGGCCATCTGACGGGGGATCTGGTTCTCAGGGAAATCTCCCAAAGACTAGCTTCCAGTCTCCGGCACGGGGATCTCATCGGGCGGTACGGGGGGGAGGAATTCGCCATAATATTCCGAGGTGTGGACGGGTCCATGGGGCCAGTTCTCTCTGAACGAATCCGGCAGATGATTGCCGACAATCCGGTCATTACCCCCGCGGGGGATCTCAAAATTACCATGAGTTTCGGCTTAGCCTGCTCCACTTCCCACAGTGACGCTACCTATTTGCAAATCGTAGCCCAGGCGGATGAAGCCCTCTATGCGGCCAAAGCCCAGGGACGAAATCGGGTTCTCTCCTACCAAAATCCCATCACCCGGATTATTGTTTAACCGGATAACAGGATCAGTTAAAGCCCTTCCACCGTCAATTTAAACCCGTTATCAGCGATCTTTTTGTAGAACTGAGCAAAATCCTGGGGAGCCAAAGGCCTACTAAGTAAATACCCTTGAAATCCGGTGCAGCCCATATCGTACAATTTCCGGAGTACCGCAGGATGCTCCACCCCTTCAGCGACCAATTTCATCCCCATCTCTTTGGCCAAGGTTACCAAAGATCGAACAATGATCCGGTCGTGGCGGTTACTTAAGAAGCTCTCAATGAATAACTTATCAATTTTTATCTCATCCAAAGGAAACTTATGGAGATGACTCAGGGAAGAATATCCCGTGCCGAAATCATCCACGGAAATGAGGATTCCCAAATTTTTAAACCGCTTCATCACGTCCGAGGCCTGCATGGGATCTTCAAATAAACTGGTTTCCGTGAGCTCCACGGTGAGGGAACCGGGGTTGATGGGATGAGTTTCCATGATATTGGAAAACACATCCAAGATATCCTCGCTATGAAACTGCCTGGCGCTGAGATTCACGGAAATTCCCAAAGGCCCCAAAGTTTTCTGCCAAGATTGCAGGTAATTTAGACTTTGATAAATAGTCCACTTCCCCAAGGGCATGATAAGTCCAGTCTCTTCTGCCAAGGGAATAAATTTATCGGGACTAATGGTCCCTCTTTGGGGATGCTCCCAACGGATAAGGGCTTCAGCTTCTATATATTCCACATGGATCACATCCCCTTCGATGGCTTTTATATGAAGTTTTGGTTGAAAATACATATGAAACTGCTGGCCGATTTGGGCCAAAGCCGGAGCTTCGATGGCTTTGATAATGGAATTCTGGAGTTCAATTTTCTCCACCACCTGTTCTAAAAGACTGTCTTTAAATACTTGGAAAGGCTTCTTCTCCTCCAGGGCGGCGCCCAACGCAATGTCCGCATGATGAAGGAGGATCGATTTATCCTGACCGTGATCGGGATAAAACGCAGCCCCTGCAGAGACGGGAACCGTAAGGTTGAAGCCTGAAAAAATATGAGGTTCGTTCAATTTAGAAAACATTTCGTTGAGGAATGTTTTTAATTCTGCCCCTGGACCCCGATGGAGAAAAAGTACAAATTCATTGTCCCGGGTGTGGTAAACCCGGTCGCTTGGCCCTAAAAGTGAGGACATTCTGACACCTAACTGGTAAAGAACCCATTCGCTCACACTGGCTTTTAAACTTTTTCGGATCATATTGAAATTGTTGTGGAGCTGGAGGATGAGCAAAGTGAAGGTTCTTGCCTCTCCCTTGTCCGCGTAGGAGGCAATCAATTCACCCAAATCAATATCCATCTGATAATGACTGGGAAGTCCGGATTTAGAGTGAAGCGAAAGCTTTTTTTCCAGATCATGACGTCTGGATCGCAGCTTCTCCACCTGAAAAATCAAATCCTGGTTTTCAGCCCTCAAGAGATTATTTTCTGCGGACAGGAGTTGAAGTTGCCTGGGCAAATTACCTTCTATCCCATCACTCTCCACTATTTTTTCCGATGCCATCACAATTCCAACCTTTTGAGCTACATGTAGTTTAGTACCTGGCTAGTAAATTACAAGGAAAATCTATTATATATAGATTCTTACTGGAACTTTTTATTAATGACTACAATATGTTACCATACAAATTTAAAATTGAATAGAGTTTTTATCGATTCGCAGATCGCTCCCGGTACTCTTGAATGGAGAGATCGTAAACAGAGGAGTGGCGGCGGCTGCGGTTCTCCACGAAATGAATAGTCGATATATGCTGTTCCACCACATGAAGTTTATCCAAGGGTGTGACCACCATGAGCTGCAGGTTCAATTGGGCAAAAAGATTCATGGCAAACCGGGAATTTTCCGGATCGACCTTGGAAAAGGCCTCATCCACCACCACAAATCGGAAACTCCTGCTGGATACCCCATCTTGGCGAATGGAGAATTGGTAAGCGAGAGCGCTCGCCAGAATAGTATAGGCCAATTTGGCCTTTTCGCCTCCGGAGAGACTTTGGGAGTCCTGATAGTACTGTTTTTGAGCCCCATCGCTGGTATACCGTTCCCAAACGGAGAATTGGAGCCAGCTTCTCACGTCCATGACCCGCTTTCGCCAATTTTCCCGTTCTGACAACTCTTGAATGAGCTTGCGTATCCGGTGAAATGCCTCTTCCAGATCCCCAACTCCACCACTGGGGAGAGCATCCTTGAGTAATTTACGAAATTCCCGAACTTCCACATCCCGCGTTTCCTCCACCACCAACTCGATATAGGTGGGTGGCAGGGTGTTATATGTGATGGTTTTCAGGGCGGAGTTTAATTCCTTCACATTATCTAAAATCTGACGCTGGGAGTTTTCCAGACTGGTTTTAAAGTCCGCCATATCTTCCAAAAGTCTCTGGTTAAGCCATTCCTTAAATCTTTTTTGATGCCCGGGGAGGTCTTCCCGCTCCACCCGGTCAAGAATTTTAATGAATTCCCCCAAATAATCGATTTGAGCCATCAAATGGGAGGTCTCCCCGGACCATTCGGGAAACTGGTTTAGGATTTCTGTCCCAGGGCGGAGGTATTTATTCATCTCCGATTCCACCAACCTCTCCAGAGTTTTAAGCTGGTCCAGGGTGGTTTTTTCTTCCGATTGGAGGGCTTTCAGGATATGCTCATGAACATTTTGAAAAGTTTCCAGGGTGAGTTCTTTATTTTGTTTTGTCAGATAGGGAACGAGAAGCTCCTCTGCCCAAACCCAGTCCCATTCCCCCTGAACCTCTAAAATTTGTTGATGGGTTACCCCTTCCAATTCGTAGGCTTCCAAAGCACCTTTGATTTTGGAAATGCTGGAAATGAGCTCTTCTTTTTCCCGGGTCTTTTCCCGGATCTTCAACCGGAGATCCGCCAACTGACCGGTGAGGGCATCCAGACTTCCGTCGCCCTGGGAAAGATCCTTCCTTTTTTGGCTAATCTCCTCCAACACCCGGTCTTCTTCCCGGTAGTTCAGGGTGGCAAAATTTTGAAAATCCAGTAGTTTTTCCAAGGCCAGGAGCCGGGATTCTCCATCCTGGCGCTTTTTTTCCAAATCTGTGAGCTCTTTTTCTTTTTCCTGGAGGTTTTGATTTATCTTCTGAAGTTTTATTCCCAGACGGCGGCAAAGGTCCCCATTATCCCAACCCAAGAGCCGAAGGGGTTCTTCCCGGGGTTCCAAATGCCGGACCAGTCGTCCATCTTTCACTAAGGAAGGGGGCAAGACCGCCCGGTCTGAATGGAGAAAGTCCCGGGGATCCGTGGTGCACAGAAAGTCAAAGGAACGGCGGACCTGGGATTCCAGCTGAGGCACCCAATCTCCGGCATAACGAAACTCCAATTTATCCGAAAGAAAGGACCCTTGAGCCTGAAGGATACCCTCGGGAGTGCCTTCATTCAGGAGGAAAAAACTTACTTCCACATCGGGCTTCCATTGGTCCAAGAGCTTTTGGGCGGCTCCCTCCAACTCCCGGGGAAGGACAATGGACCGACTCAAGTTTTGAAGAAGGTCCTCGGCCAAATCCTGGTAATCCTCATGGTTACACCGCATAAATTCCCCGGCAAAGGGTAAGGCGGAGGGTTCCCGGTCCAAACTTCTAGCCAATCTATCCCTCAGGGCCGCCAATTTAGCGGAGATAAGACCGGTTCGCTGCTGAGCTTCGTTTAGTTCTTTCCGGCAAAATCCTTCCTGTTCTCCAAGAACCCTCACCTCACTCCGCAAATCCGCCCACCGGTGTTCCCAGGCTTTGAGGGTGTCTTCCAGGGTGTGTTTGTACTCTTCAGCCTTGCCCCGAGCCTCCCAAAAGGAGTCTTCACTGGAAATATCCCCCAGACCGACTTTTTCCCCCAAACTCAAGTATTCCCTGGCTCGTTTCTCCTTGGCATCCCTCAGGGATCGCCGATGATCCTCTTCCCGTTCCAGGGTTCTGAGAAGATCTTCCGGGGTTTTACTTCGCAGGGAGTAGTCCAAGTCCCTCTCTTGCCGTCGCAGGGTCTCAATTTCTTCTTCCAGATCCCCTTTTCGGCTGTCGGCGGCGATAAATCGGGATTGTTCCCGTCCTTTTTCATCCTGGAGCAGTCCTAAAAATCTCTTGGCCATGTAAGGAGGCATGAGGAGAGATGAGGACTCCAGTCGACCTTTTTTCTCTTTTAGTACGTGCCAATCCCCAGCTCGGTCTCTCAGGGGACTCAAAAGCCGAATTTGTTCCCGGGCTTTTTCAATCTGCCGGTGGGCACCCAGGAGATCTTCATAATTTTTTCGCAGTCCTAGAAATTCCTCTTCCATATCCGGGGATTCCAGCATGTTTTCCCGAATAAAATCATTCAGGTCCCCTAAAACCTTCACACCCACGGTGTGTCCAAATAATGATAGAGCCTTTTCGCTTTTAAACCCGAAGAGACCGGAAAAGGCCTGTTGGTAGAGGGGAAATGTATCGAACCATTTCACAGGAAATGCAGCGCCTATGCGGCGTTTCCACTGGGGACCGGAATCAAAGGGAAGCAGGTCCCGTTCCATTTCCAATCCCAAGGTACAAACCATATAAAGTCTTCTTAAAGTTCCGGCGCTGAACCACCGGATTTGAACCAAAGTCACTTCCTGCTGGAAACTTTCGTTAAAAAAGACCCCAAGGATCACGGAATAATCGTCTTTTGTTCTTAAATACTGGGTTTTGGCCTGGGAATCGTCGTCTTTTATATTACCGTAGGCGCCGAGAAAGTAACTGGTTTCATCCCTCTCCCTTTTTCTATCGGCACCGGAGGACTGGTTGTAATGTCTTTTTTGGGGTGGAACCAGGAGGGTGATCAGAGCATCCGCCACGGTGGTTTTTCCCGAACCATTGGCCCCGGTGAGAAGGGAGTTTTTGCCCCCGGGACTGAGTCTGAATATTTTCTCGTGAAAGGTTCCCCAGTTGTAGAGTTCCAAATGTTTTAAGCGAAAACCCGCTTGGGTATTATCAGAATCAAAAAGAGTAGACATGGGAATATTATACACAGGAACACCAAAATGGAAAACCGGGCCAACCTTTTCCTTGATTACAAAGCTTTCACATAATCCTCTATTTTCAGCCGGATTTCTTCCAGTTTTTCATTATTTATCAAAGCCTTTAAAATTCTCATTACCTGAAACTGCCGGGCATCCTGATCCTGATTTCCTGGACGGGGGATTTCCTTCAGGATTCCCAGCCGTTCCAGGGTTCCCAAATACCGGTCAAACTGCCGTAGAAGGCGGGTCTCATCGTACCTCTCCCCTAAAAAAGGAAGGATTCGAGTGCGAATCTCCTTGGAGGTAAGGATGAGGTCCCGGTTCTCAGGATTGGAAAGGTCAAACTCATCCAAGGCCTCCCGAAGTAAAACCGATAAAAGCGTAGCCTCGAAGGAGATGGGCTGGCGCCGGATGAGCCGAGGTAGTCCCAAGGGGTCCTCATCCTCCGAGAGCTGGGTTAAATAAGCCATCCCATCATCCCGGTGAATATGGAGTTCCAAACCGATTTGATTAAAATATTCCCTCACAGGGTTAAGATTTTCCGTAAGATTTGCCCACAAACGGTTCTCTTCCGAATACAAGGTCCCTTGCAGGAGCCTGAGCACCACAGGGGCAATACCCAAGATGGGTTTTCGGTCTTCAATCCAGAGTTCACTCATGATCTTTCCTTGTAAATGTGAGTTTTGGGAGTTTTAGACTGCGTTTGCCTTGTCCGTCCAAAAATATTTCCTGAAGTTCCCCGGCATCCCAAGTGGCCGGGAACCCCAGCCCCAGGTAAGCCAGGACCTCTTCCAGCCCCATTTCCGGGGGAGTTTCAAAAAGATCCCCCAGGGTCACTGTTTCCTGAAGTTCCAATTTTCCCTGAAGACGCCGGATGAGATCTTCCGTATCCACCGTGGGACGTCCCAAGATTTCAGTCCACAAAGCCTTTTCCGGAGGGGCGTCAGAACGCACGGGTTTGGACCAGAGGGCTTGCCTGGGGGGCTCCCCCAGGGGGCGCTCCATGATCATGGAAACATCCGGAACCCCCTCCAATTCCACAAAATCCTCCCGGTCCACGGTTCCCCGTATTTTTATGGTTAAGTCCTTGATCCCCCGGATCAGTTCTCCGGTTTTTTCCCGGGTTTTTCTTTCTTGTTCCGAGAGAAGTTTGTTTAACTTTTCTGCGAGCAGCCGGTTTCCCGCCAGAACTTTTTTCCCCGCTTCGTGGAGGTAGGACTTCAGGTGCTTTAAAAAATCGTCGGTGAGTTCCAATCCCCGGCCTTCCAGGCGGGAAGAAAGCTCATCCACCTGGTTCCTTAAGGTTTCTTCCCCTGTATCCCGGATCAGAAAGTCCCAGAAGGAATAAAAACTTCTGCCTTGGGGGGATTTACGCATTTCTTCCGTGGCGTCCAGGGTGTACCCCAAAATCTCCCCCCGGGAATAGTCCATGGACTGCCGGCTGTAAATTTCCTTCACAATGGTTTTGAAATTCTCTTCCACCTGTTTAAAATCTCCCAGGAGATCCCGGCTGTGGCGGATGAGGGCGCCCATCCGTTCCTGAATCTGCTGGTCGGAATACAGGGTCAAGGATTTTCCGGCTTTGAGGGCTTCAATTTCCTTTTCCAGTCTAATTTTCCTGCTTTCCAATAGGCGGATTCGAAGTTGGGGATCCTCGGTGGTATTTTCCACCAACTCTTCCAACCGGCGCTGGATCTCCAAGAACCGGCTTTCAGCCCCCACCATTCCCCCTTCCGCCAAATCGTCAATCCACTGAAAAACTTTTTCGGTGCTGGGGGTTAATTCCACCATGACGGTGCCATTCTCATCGGAAAAGCGGCGAAGGACCCGCACATCATCCCGGCACCACAAATCCAACCAAGTCTCAGCCTTCCCTTCATAGGGCCAATCCTCGATAAACCGGTCCAAACGCACAGAAACCAGATCTGAAGGATGGGAGGGGGCATAGGTTTCTTTGAAAATCAGGTGAAGAAAACTCAGGGTAAAGACCCCGTGGGTGGACCGAAGCAGTCGAAGAGCCGGATTACCGGTCATGGCTGCCTGAGCGGTGTCTTTGTAGGATTTTAAAGTGGACCGGGGTTGGGAGGTCATGATGTCAGGATTATACACCAAAGTTCCCCGGGGATGCACCCCCTAGATTCTGCATGGACCCTGGGCAATTTCAGAAATAACCGTATATAATGGAGGGTAAGGGGGGGAGAATGAGTTTGACTCTTCCAGAAATAACGAGAAAATTGGCCGGTTTAGAAGAGGCCATCATTCACAAGCTCCTGGATAGGGCTCAATTCTGTCAGAATGCAGATGCTTATGCCCCCGGGGAAAGCGGCTTCCTCCCCCAGGAAACCGCCAGTCTTTTTGAACTTCGCCTGCTTTATCAGGAAACCATGGACGCCCAGTTTGGACGGTATCTCATGCCGGAGGAAAGGCCTTTTTATGAAGGATTACCTCTGTCAAAAAGAACAGTAAGGGTAAAACCTGGAACAGATCTCTTTATCAAAGAACTGGAGACCATCAATGTATCTGGGAAAATTCTCACGGCTTATATGGATCTGCTCCCCCACCTTTGTCCCACGGGGGATGATGGACACCATGGGTCCGCTGTGGAACACGATGTCATGGTTCTTCAAGCCCTCGCCAGGAGAATTCACTTTGCCAGTCTTTACGTGGCAGAAAGTAAATATATGAGTGATCCCATACATTTCCGGGAACTCATCGAAGCCAAAGCTGAAGCGTCCATCATGAATTCGTTGACCAGGAAGGCGGTGGAGGAAGAAGTCCTGGCCAGGGTAAGAAAGAAAACGGCATCCATTCAAGCCGCAGCAGATCCCGCAAGCCGGATCCTGGTGGATCCCGAAGTCATTGTAAAATTTTATAAAGATTGGATAATCCCCCTCACTAAAGAAGGAGAGGTGCGTTACCTGCTCCAGAGACCGTTATAGTGCTTTGGTTCTTTACCACAAACTAAGAATTTTGACTTGTTTTCTGTTGATTTGCCTCTGCTACACCTTTTGCTGCCCTCAGAGCGGCTAGAAGATTTTCCCTTTCTTTTAAGGGAACTTCCCGTGGCCCCTCGGGTGGGGGCGATCCCTGGGCTTTTTTCAAAGGAGCTCGCAGGGCTTTATTGAGAAGTTCCAATTCCAATAGGGATTTCTCTTGCAACTCGGTCAACCGTTTCAAATAGACCAGAATATCCATGGTTCCCCGGCGCCATAGGAAAAACTTCCTCAGTCCCAAGGTGGTAAGCGCAAACAAGATCCCCAGGATACCCAGGAAAACGCCCCACTCCCCGAGCCAGGGAAGCAAGGCTGGAGGAATAAGCCAGGCCAACTCCTGAAATGTCACTAGATTTTGTCCTTAAACCGGGTCCAGGCGGCTTCCTGTTCCCGTTTCGTATAAACCTTGGGCTTAGAAGGAATCGATTTTTTTGCTTTTTCCGAAGTGGATCGGCCGGAGGAGGATTTGTGTCCTGAGTAACTTCCTCCTGTGGACTGAGGAGACCTGGTCGCAGCCTCCCGGGGAAGTGAAGTGGTCTTCAAATGGGCTTTTTCGTGGGAGTTAGGGCTTAACAGGAGGAATTTATCCCGATACCCGCTAAATCTCCCCGAAAGGCGGATGATTAACTGGGTAAACAAGGGTAACCGATGAAAACTCTCATCAAAAAGGGTGAAGGAATCCAGGTCAAATAGGTAAACGAGAGCTTTTAAATTTGTAGACCCGGTTTTAAAGTATTTATCCATTTGGGGTTTCAGATCCTCCAAGGTTTTGGCCGCGTACTTTGCCTTCCCATGAATAATGAGTCCTTCGGCCACCAACCGACTTTTTTTTAGTACTTCCGCCAACCAGGGATCTTTCGCTTGGAGATAATCCAAACAAGCCAACTCTAGGGCATTAGGGCTGGAAAAGGAAAGATCGTTGTTCCGGTTATTTGTCCTCAAGATATAATCCATGCGACCCCGGAATTCATCCCGCAGTTTTACCCGCATCTTCTCCAGGCGTTTGAGAAAAAAGGGGAAAAAATTGTCCCGGTGAACAAAGCCCGTGGTAAACGGCACCAGGGGCGGAAGACCGGTTTTTAGATCGGTCTGGGTATAAATTTTCAGAAAATCCTCTTTAAAGAGTGGAAAAGCCTCGGCGTATTTCCCCCGGTAGACGCCCAGGTGAGCATCCAGTTCAGTCATGGTGAAAACCGCATCCTCCGTGGCTTTTACAGTGATTTCCACCTGCTTCATATCCTCATCCCGCTCTTTAACTTCTTCCTTCTGGCGTTTGGTTTCTTCCAATTGGGTATTCAGGAAAGTAGAGAAGATCTCCGCCGCCTGAATGAAATCCTTATCCAGCTTCAATTTACGCTCGGCTAAAAGATCCTCATGGTGATCATACACCGCTTGGCAGAGGCCCTTCCAGAAAAGGGCTTCTTTTCCAGAAATCCTCTTTTGAATTTCGACCAAGGAATTGTTCATAATTCGGGCCACCGCATTGGCAACTTCTGGATTGGCCAAATTGGACCGGAGTTTGGAGCTGGTGAAAGACATGATCCGGGTAAGTTCTCGCGCCGGGACTACCAACTGCTCATTTCCGTAAACGGGGATGAGATATATGACCCGGCTCGTGGTGCCTTCATCCATGAGTTTTTTACTGATCATCCCCAGGCTAAGAACAGTGGTGACTCCGGAAGCTAGATTTTGATTCCGGGATCGTAAAATTGATTCGGTCAAATAGGGATTGGAGGGATTGTCCCCATTAACCTGAAGCCATTCACAAAGGTGATAATACCAAAATCGAGGATCCCCTTCGGATGTGAGGATCATTCGGTGACCTTGACGGTTCCCATCCCCATCCTTCTGGGTCAGGAGTACACCCACCCGGGCTTCTCGAAGTTTGGAAAACAAAGCAAGAAGATCGGTGGAAAGATTGACCCCGCCTTCGGACCGGGCAGCGGTAAAGGATTTGAAATCAATGGAGGGGGACCAACTCTCTGTGAGTTCTAAAAAAAGTGCCCTTTGAAGGGGGGAGACGACTCCCCACTGGGAAAGCAGCTGCTCCCTCTGGCGCTGGGGTTCCAAAACATATTCCGGCGGGGCAACCCCCTTATCCAATAATTCTTGCATTAATTCAAATATAGGATGGTTAAGGAAATCTGGCAACTGGGAGCATTTGTCCCCTATAATTCCCCACAGGCCTTGAACAAACCCTCCTGTCTGGCTATTGTGTCTTGTGAATCCTGATCAAAGCCGTTTTTTTGGCAACGGCAAACACTTAAAAATCCTGCAAAAAGCTATTGAAGAGGGGAATATTTCCCTTTGGAATGACTTCGCCACCGCCCAAGGTCCCGGCTTTCGAGCCGATCTTCGGGGAATTGACCTCGTGGGTGAAAACCTACAGGGGGTTAAACTCCCGAAAGCAAGGTTGGCAGAAGCCCTTCTGGATGGATGTAATTTTTCTAAAGCTGACCTCCTGGGTGCCGAACTTGCGGGAGCCAGCATTAAAGACGTGGACTTTACCGGCGCGAAACTCAAACGTACGGTGAAAGTGGTGAAGCGGCTACCTGAACTTCCCCCGGATCCCGACGCGGAAACCCTCAGGCGTCACCGGATGGCCCTGCAACAAGCCCAAGCTGAGAGTCTGTTGGCAGAGCGGGCTAAAAAAGAGAACCAGAAGAAAAAAGAAGAAGAGCGCCATAAGCTCAGGGACCGCCCCCTTTTCCAACAAGAGGATTGATTTCTCCCTCTAGTTAACGTAAAGTTGTCCCATGCACATCCCTGAACTACAACACCAGGATCTGGCTTTTGACTTTGAGTCGGAAGTCCAAGAGCTCCTTTCCCAACCTTCGGATTCCCTCGGGGGAGTCATTGGTCAACCTAGGGCTATGAAGGCCCTCCAACTGGGAACCGCAATTCATTCCCCCGGTTATAATATTTTTGTTACCGGTGAAGCTGGCACGGGACGTCAAACCGCCGTAAGAAAAATATTAAGTCAGCAAGCGGTCAATACGGACCAAATTCAAGACTTGGTTTACGCCTTTAACTTTCAAAAACCCGATCAGCCCCAGGTTCTTAGACTCCCCCCGGGAACCGCGACCACTTTAAAAAACCTCCTCCATGATATGGTGGAAAAATTTAAAACCTTCATCCCCCAAGAACTGAACAGCGAAAGTTTTAAATCCCAGAAGGATCAGATCGTCCGGGGTACGGAAGAGGAAGAGAATCACCGGATCTCCGAGTTCGAGACCCGCCTATTAAAAGATGGATTCAAAATCGTCCAATTCGAGGTGGAGGAAGAGGACGAAGAGCCCAAAACCATGGATATTCTCCCGCTTTGGGAAGGACAGCCGGTAAGTTTTGACGACCTCCAGGGACTTATTTCCGAAGGCAAACTCAAAGAACAGGATTGGGCGAAAGCCCGGGAAAAATATTACGCCCACATGGACGAGATGCGTATCCTGTTCGAACAATTGAAGCTCTTCCGTGCGGACCTGGAAAAACGACTTAATTCCATGGAAACCAATTTCATCAAAAGAAGCATCCATCTCCAGGTACAGAAAATCGCTCGAAAATTTTCCACCTCCGAATGTAAAACCTACCTCATGGAAATGGAAAAAGATATTCTCTCTCATCTTTTCCTCTTTAAAAATGCAAAACCCGTGAGTGATATGTGGGGTAATCCAGCCCTCCACCGGTATGGGGTCAATGTGCTTCTGGACCACGGAACCAACCCCAGTCTTCCCGTGGTCTTTGAAAACCGCCCTACCCCGGCCAACCTCTTCGGTATTCTGGAAAACCGCATGGAGCCGGGCGGTGAGAGTCGTTCCAGCTTTTTGATGATCCGACCAGGCTCTTTGGTGCGGGCCTCTGGGGGTTATCTCATCCTACGAGCCGAGGATATTCTCCCCCAGGAGGAGTCCTGGCCTGGGTTGAAACGGGCTTTGGAAACCAATTTGGTGGAGATTCAAACCGCCGCCAATCCTTTTAACCCCACTCCGACCCAGATTAAACCCGATCCCGTTCCAATTAAAGTAAAAGTGATCATCCTGGGAACCGAGGGCCTTTACGATTATCTGGCGGAACACGATCAGGATTTCACCAAACTTTTCAAAATCTCCGCAGAGTTTGATTCGGTCATGGACAGAACCCCTCGGACGACCAGAGAGTATTTAAAATTCATGGATCAGATGGTGGAAAAACATAGGCTCCTTCCCTTAGCCGTGAATGGGCGGGCTGAAATTCTGGAATACGGCATCCGCTTGGCGGAAAATCGCAGAAAACTTTCCACCCAGTTTTCCCTGATCGCGGACCTTTTAATTGAGAGCTCTTACTGGGCAAAAACTGCGGCTTTAAAGGAGATCACACGGGAAGCGGTGCAGAGTGCCCAGAAAGAAAGAAGTTATCTTTACTCCTTGCCGGAAGAAAAAATGGACGAGCAGGTGGATTCGGGCCAAATACTTTTGAGTACTGAAGGTTTGGCCGTGGGTCAGGTTAATGGCCTGGCCGTCCTGGATAGGGGGACCTATTCCTTTGGCCGCCCCCTGAGGATCACCGCCACCGCCGGACCGGGGGAGGATGGGATTATCAACGTGGAGGCCGAGGCTGGTTTATCCGGTGAAATTCACAATAAAGGCGTCTTGATTCTCCAAGGACTGATCCATAACCGTTTTGCCTTGCATTTTCCCTTGAGTCTTTTAGCATCCATTGCTTTTGAACAAAACTACGGGGGGGTGGATGGGGATAGTGCCAGCTCCACCGAGGCCTACGCCCTGATTTCCGCCATATCCCGGGTACCCCTCAGGCAAGATCTGGCGGTCTCCGGATCCATCAATCAAATGGGCCAGATTCAACCCGTGGGGGGAATTA
Organism: uncultured Spirochaetales bacterium; assembly: GCA_964624355.1. Taxonomy (GTDB): domain Bacteria; phylum Spirochaetota; class Spirochaetia; order JABEVK01; family JABEVK01; genus CAZUXL01. The sequence continues at coordinate 16,155 of CAZUXL010000018.1, read as the reverse complement.
CGGAAAAAGTGGAAGGTTTTTACCACGTGTGTCAGCGCCGGGGACTCACGGGAACCCAAGGGGTGATTATCCCCTATTGGAACACCCACAATCTTTCGGTGAATAAAGAAGTACAAAACGCCGTGAAGGATGGAAGATTCCACATTTATCCCATCCGCACCATGGAAGAAGGTCTGTTTCTCCTCACGGGAATGGAATTGGGAAAGGCTGACGACGGGGGCACATTCCCCGAGAACAGCCTCGGAGCCTTGGTCAGCGAACGCCTAAGAAAAATGCAGGCTTCCTTGAAATAAAAACAGCCCCCAGGAAAGGAGTAACCCAGGGGCTGAAGCGAATAATGTAGATCTTTTTGGTAAGCGCTCATCCATAAAACGTCCCCAGCACGGGAGGGTTACAAATTTTTATCTTCTTTTCACCACAATCACGTAGTAAGTGGAAGTTCTGTTATCCTCCGCCACCACCTTCAAAAAAAGGCTGTTCTCCCCGGGGATCAAATTGAGACTGGCGGGGCTTCCCGGAGTAAGATCCGTAGAGGTCAAGCTGTCATTCATTTGAATCTTTAAATTAGCCTTTCCAAAACTCGGGAGGGCAGACACCGAAAGAACTTTTAAGGATTCGGGAACGTAGAGGGAGTAACTGGGAACCGCAGGATTAAACGCCGGTACCAATTCGTATCCCCCCAGTTCCACCTTAGCCAACTTAGCCTCCCTATTGGGGGGAGAAACCACCACTTCAGCGGTCCATTCCGCACTCGGACCTTCTTCCGACAAGAGGATAAATTTCCGAGGAGAACTCCAATTCAAAGGAATACTCCCGCTGGTTATCTCTTTACCTTCAAAGCTCACACTTTGGGCGTTCGAAGTCCACACAGGGGTTAAGGAATTAATGGGGGTCCCATAGGGAACCGTGAATGTGATCTTTTTTCCGACCCAATCCAGGTTTCCTTTCTGGGTTAGTTCTTTGATGCTGAACTGGTTAAACAGGGGTATCAAAGGATCCTTTGGCGGGGGAATGGATTCAACCACGGGAACAGGGGGAGCTTCCACCACCGGAGGGATTTTTTGGATCTCTGGATTTTTCTCGGAATTGGATGCCACGGGAGTATTTGGTTTTTCCGCCACCACTTCAGGCGGGGGGATAAGCGTTGGGACTTCAGAACTGGTCTCTTCAGGCAAAGCAATTTCGCTTGCTGTGGAAATGGGGGTTTCCGGGGTTTTTGCGGGCTGGGGTGAGGGAGCACAGCTTCCGATCAGCAACCCCAAGAGGATTAATTTTTTGTACATAATACTTAGATTAAACCTCTTAGGCTCCTGTGTCAAAAAAATTACGCTTTCTTTAAGGCTTGTTCCAGATCTTCCAAAATATCATCCATATGTTCCAGACCGATGGAGAGCCTGATCAATTCCGGCTGAAGGCCGGCATCTCTCTGTTGCTGGTCGGAAAGTTGACTGTGGGTGGTGCTGGAGGGGTGGATAGCCAGGGATTTGGCATCCCCCACATTGGCCACATGGCTGAAAAGTTCCAAACTGTTAATGAATGTGCTGGCAGGCTTGCCCCCCCCCTTCACACCGAAGACCACCATTCCCCCGTACAATCCTTTGGGGAAATATTTGTCTGCCAAAGCTTTGGACGGATCTTTCTCCAGTCCGGGATATCTGACCCACTCCACTTTAGGGTGTTTTTCCAACCACTGGGCCACTTTCAGTGCGTTTTCACTGTGACGGGTCATGCGGAGGTTCAAACTTTCCACTCCTTGAATGAATAGCCAGCTATTATCCGGTGCGATGGCTGCCCCGAGGTTTCTCAAGGGAATAAGTCTCATGCGCAGGATGTAGGCCAAAGGGGTCAGGGGTCCCAAGTCGTGGGCAAACCGCAGGTTGTGATAGCCGGAATCGGGCTCGTTCAGCAGGGCAAATTTTGGATATTTGGTCCAGGGGAATTTTCCTGCATCCACCACGATGCCGCCTATGGCGGCTCCATGACCGCCGATCCACTTGGTTAGGGAATGAATCACAATATCAGCCCCGTGTTCGATGGGGCGAACCAGGAAGGGGGTGGCGAAGGTGGAATCCACAATTAAGGGAATCCCCACCCCGTGGGCCTCATCCGCTGCTTTTTTCAAATCGGTCACGCCTAAAACGGGGTTTCCAATGGTTTCCACAAACAAAGCCCGGGTTTTTTCGTTGACGGCGGCCTTGAAGGCTGCCCAGTCGTTGGGTTCAATCCAACGGACTGTGATGCCGTGGTGGGGCAGAATGTCGTTAAATTGGGAATAAGTCCCCCCGTAAAGGTTATTAAAAGCCACAATTTCATCCCCGGCCTTGGCCAGATTTATGATGGAATAAAAGATTGCGGAGGTTCCGGAAGCTAAAGCCAAGGCCCCTACTCCCCCCTCCAGGGCAGCTATCCGCTGCTCTAAAACATCGGTGGTGGGATTCATGAGGCGGGTATAAATATTCCCCAGTTCTTTGAGGCCAAAAAGATTGGCGGCGTGTTCCGTATCTCTAAAGAGGTAGGAGGTGGTGCGATAAACCGGTACACCCCGGCTCTGTTTCCCTTCATTTTTATCCTGACCATGGTGAAGCGCCAAGGTCTCAAAGCGGTAGTTTCCCATAATTTATCTCCTGAAATCAAATTAATGTCTTTATATAACTTTGTCAATACACAATGTCAACAATCAATTTTCCAGGATGGTTATTTCCACCCTGCGATTCTTTTGCCGTCCTTCTTCCGTGGTATTGGGTGCTATGGGCTTATCCGACCCCCAACCCCGGTAGGTCATCTGCTGAGGGGAACGGATACCCCGTCTCAAAAAGTATTCCAAAACCTTTTTAGCCCGATTTTCAGACAAAGACATCCTTTCTTCAGGAGTCCCAGCAAGGGCTGTATGCCCCTCTACCAACACATCCCTGCCAGCATACTGAGTAAGAATCTCCGCAATCACATCCAACTTGGATTCTTCACCCGGGAGCATCCGGTCTGTATTGGCTTCAAACCGGATATCGTCCAGGGAAATAGTCACTCCCCGTTCCACAGGCCGGACTTGAGCCTGGTTGTACCCTCGGTCCAGAAGATTTTTTTGCAGATCCAAAACAGTCTGGTCCCGGTCCAATAGGGGGGCCTCCACCAGCTGGGAGTCAGCCTTCCCAGAGAACTCGAAGGCATCCCCGGTATTTAAGTAAAGGTAGAGGGCGTACTCCTCCTCGTAGGATTGGGGCCGACCCGCCTCCAAATCCCAAAGCAGGACTTGCCGGCTTGAACCACTCATTCTTACGGGATAGTATCCTTTAGGCCCCCGGGTGTAGGAAGTCCGGGCAAAAATATCGTAGCTCACGGTGATTTCCTTAAAAACCTTCCCGTCCAAGGTTTTATCACCCAGATACTTGTAATACACCGTCATGGGTACCCTCAGGGGAACTTCCAATCCGAAATCCGCCTTCATATCATGAACTTCCTCACCGGGAAAAACCCAAGTGTCTCCCGGTTTAATCTCCCGGTCAGGAAACCTGGGAACATTCCGGACTATGGGTACCAGATACGCAGGACTAATATCGTATAGACCCCGGGCATCCCGCCAGAATTCCGTGGGATATTCCTGGACCAACTGATGCACTGGACCATCTAAAGTATCTGTGGATTGGATAAATTGTATATTCCCCCGGATGAAGCCTTTTTTTTCCTGGGTTTTTAAAACCTGGAAAGTCACCCGGCTCAAAATCGTAGTGTTTTGAGTCACTTCCCCATTGAGAACAACTTTTTGTTCATTGTTCCCCACGTACCGGTACTGCTCCCCTTCTTTATAAGAAAACTGAAAGTCTTGGGCTGTAAGGTTTCCCCAGGAAAAAAGGAGTAACATCATCCAGGTTTTGGATATTACTTTTATTGTCACTTTTGATTTCATTTTACACCTCCCGTTTATTGTCGGAATTTCATTTTCTTGACAAAGGGCAAATCCCCTTATAATGTGAATCCATATCTTTTCTTTGCCTTCGGGAAGCCTTTTCCAGTATTTAATGGGCTTTTTTTCCGGGGTCATCATTTTTTGAAGGAGTTTGGAGTGAATGTGAAGCAGAATAATGATTTTGACGAGGCGGGATTGGAAAGCACCCTACAGGACATTGTCCGTAGAATTCGCAGTGAAGTGGACCCCCAGGAACTGAATAAAGTACGGCATATATTTAAGAAAAATGTCCCACTTTTTATGAGATCTTATGTAGCTGCCTACCTTTTGAGATACAATTCCAGTAAACCTCCAAGACGCAGACCCAATGCCTCGTCCACCTTATTTATAAGTATTGGAAAAAATCGACGGGTTTTTCCCCGGGATTTGGTTCAAATGCTTATTACCGCGGGCAATTTGCAAAAACATGAAATTGGGGATATTAAAATCCTGGATAACTATTCTTTTGTGGAAGTGGAAGAAGGAAAGTCCGCAGGAGTCATCACCCTTTTAGATGGAACCAATTTCCGCGGAAGAAGAATCACCGTAAATTTTGCAAAAAAACGGGATGACAAGTTGGAAGATGAGGAGTCAGCTAAAGTATCCACCGGGGATGACAACTGGGATAATGAGGACTCACAAGAGCCAGAATCGCAAAAGTAGAATCAGAACCAGTAGGTTTAGTCCTGCACCGAGGGCAAAGAATGTAACGGCCAGGAGCTCACCTCTTCTGGCTTTTTTTTGAGCCAATAAGTGGAGGACCCTGGGTGATGCTCCCAGAAGCACCGTGGGGGCGGAGAGATCCTGGGGACTGCCGGAAACATAGACTTGAATATCAGAATGCAAATCTTCCCACTGAATTATTTGGTACCCGGACTTTCCAGGGTTCCAATTTTTCCCCTGTATTTGGGCTGTATAGTCCTCTCCATTGGGAAGCCGCGTAACCAAGGGGGAGGTGATATCCAAGGGAACCGGGCCCCAGTAGCGGAAAGGGAGGGCAACCATATCCCGATAAGCACGAAACCACCGGCCAGTCGCCCAAAATTTATTGAAGAAGTAGAAAAAAATGAGTCCAGGTGGCAGGAAAAAAGTCTGTGGCAAGACCGCCAAGGCCAAAGCCCAGAGAGCGGACTCTTTCAAAGCAGGCACCTTGAACCAAAAATAAGCCAAGGCTAGCAGACCAACAAATCCCAAAATGAAACTGAAGGGTGTTACCCCATTCCAATACTCGTTTTGCTGCCGCCCCGTCCAAACGCTTCGAGAAAGAAGTTCTTCAGGGGGGCCTTCATAAAGAACCACCATGAGGGAACGCTCACGGGTACCCCGAAAAGTACCCTGCCCTTCTTCCACAACCAAGGGTCCATAAACAAAAAATTTAGCCCCTTCCGTGAGGGCCGTGGCCTCGGACCAGGGAATCCACTGGGGCGGTTGTGGAACACTCGGCCCCTTGGTTTGGGGACTCAATTTTTTGGGAAACCCCACCTCTTCCGGTATGAGCCAGAATCCCTGGCGTTTCATATCAACCCGGACAGTGGAAGAACCATTCTCTTCCTTGAGCCAAAGATAGTTTTTGCCTTCCAAGGCTTCTAACCTACCATAAAATCGAAATCGGGAAGAATGGGTTGGTGTTCTCACCCCTGCGTAATCCGCCATGGGGAATAAGGTGGACTCGGTCATACGACTGCGAAACACCCGCCAACGGTGAAGAACCACCACCGCCCCAATCACAGGAAAAGCCACATAGACCAACAGGGCAATACTAAAGGGGATCAGGATGTAATTCACGCTTTTATATCGACCATTATGCCAGTAATAGCAGGTTTATTCACATAAGGTGCCGGCGCTTTGACTTCTGGAGCCCTTAAATGACCGAGAACTTTCAAAGGATCTGCCGAGTCCTGAACAATTTTGGGAACTTTAATCCCCCGGTCACTCAGGGCTTGTATAAGAGAATCCATGACTTTTAAATGATTGATAGGGGTAGCGGAGTCCCCAGGACCGGCAGCAATCCCTTGGACGAATCGAAACTGGGCATATAAAACCTGACCGGCGGAAACTGGCACCTGTACCCGAGATCCGGCGGATGAATGGGATACACTATAGATCTGATTGTAATTAAGACTCACCCCGCCCAGGGACATTTTGTAATCCTCTTAAGATAAATATCGGCGGTTTGAAAAAAAGGTTTATAGTCAGAATAGGGATGGGGGATGGGGGATGGGGGATGGGGGATTTTACAAAACTAAAACATTTGTCCACAGACACAGGTACTAAAGTAAATTTTCCCTGTGTCTATTAAGTGTTATCCTCGGTGGGAGTATCCTACCGGTTTTGTCTTTCTTTTTTCGATTGGCACTCTATGCACATGAGAG
>CAZUXL010000018.1:0-9743 GCA_964624355.1 uncultured Spirochaetales bacterium | reverse complement strand
GTATCCTACCGGTTTTGTCTTTCTTTTTTCGATTGGCACTCTATGCACATGAGAGCGTAAGGGATGGCTTCCAAACGGGTACGGGGAATAACGCAACCGCACTCCATACAAACGCCGTACCTATCGTTTTGAATCCGACCCAAAGCTGAGTCTATTAGCCTCAATCGTTTCAACTCCACGGTACCCAAGGCTTCCAGATTTTTCTTATCTATGTCATCAGCGGCCACATCTGCCAAATCTTTGGGAGCTATATCTTCCACGATGGCCTTGAAGTCTTCATTGTCCGACATCAGATGCATAAGGATTTCCTCTTTCTGACGAATCAACTCGTCCTGCATTCTGGTAATGAATTCCTTATCCACAAGCGGCTCCTCTGTACTCCGATAATAAACCCTAGTAAAATGCTTTAGAACAATGGAAAAGTCAATAGGTTGACAAAGGAGATTGCTTTCCCCTAAAATGGTGCATCTCCGGAGGATTTGTGTCAAAAGAAGAAGCGATTGAAGTAGAAGGTATGGTTGTTGAATCACTCCCTAATACCATGTTTAAGGTTGAGTTGAAAAACGGCCATGTGATCCTAACCCACCTGAGCGGTAAAATGCGCAAGAACTACATTCGCATCGTTCCCGGCGACCGTGTCCGGGTAGAACTTTCTCCCTACGACCTCACACGAGGCCGGATTGTTTATCGGGAAAAATAAGAACTGTCGGTTCTTAGTATTTCCCGATCGGCTACCCAGCCCTCTAATCCGTAACCGGTCTGAATCAACGAGAATCCATGGTTTGATCCTAGGATCCTGACCGACGTTCCACCTGCAAGAGTCATCCAATTTTCAGCCTTTTCACCGGGAACTCTCCGTAGATTTCCTAAAGTTATTCCGATGACTCCCGCAGGACCTTCTTGGTAATCTAAAAGATTTGTATACACCACACCAGAGGCCAAAGCCCCTACCAGGGTTCCGACTGCGAGGCTTAGTACATTGAATTTCCTTCGATTTATCCAAAACCCAAATAAAACCAAAGATACATTAATTCCCAACATCATAATTACCCAAAATACCACGGGTGAGAGCGCTGGAGAAGGACTCCACTGATCCTGCAAGCCAGCTGCTGTCTGAACTTTCAAGAGTAATGCTGACGCCTCAGGAAGGGACTGTGCTCTTCTCAGAGCTCTGCGCAGATTCTGCTGTGTCTCAAAAAGAGATCCCTCCTTAAAGGCTACCAATGCCCTGTTATATAAAATTCCTGGATTATCCGGATAGGATTGCATGATTTTATCAAAAGAGTTCTTAGCTTCGGCGAATCTATTTTCTTTGTGATAATTCACACCTTGGGTAAATTCTGGGGGTTCCTTAATTTCACCTGCGGAAAAAGAAAGAAAAAGAGGTAGTAAGACCACCAGCAGGAATCGGGACAGGGTGCTTTTAACGGCCCAAAAGGCAAATACTAGAAGCCCCGGCAGTATAAAAAGCCAAGCCCAAGGCTCCTGGTAAAAAGTCCAGGGCTGGGTTTGAAGAGCCTCCTGCCAGTCCATGAGTTCCAAACTATCCCCGGGGAGACGGGAAGCAGCCGGGGCTGCGTTCACTGTTACAGTCACATCCTTGGCGGGAACGGTGAAAACCCTTTCACTTTCCGGTGTCATCCACACAAACCCCGGGAGAAGAACAATCTGGGTCCCTGGCCTTTGGGGAGTCAATCGGGTGATTATTCTCTTGGTACCCTGATAACCTTGGGAGCTGGGTTTATAATCATTTTCCTCGTCCTGGCTTAAAAGGACAAATCCAGAAAAGTCCAGCTCAGGAAATCGCAAGTAAGGGAAATTTCCTGTTCCTTTCAGTTCTTGCAAAAGAATCAGGTCCCCCCCCATATTCAAGTTTTTTTGGCGTAATTCGGTGGTATAGGAGAAGGTCCCCACGGCTCTGGTTTGCTTTAATTCTAAAGGAAGGGAACGGACTTCAAACCGGAGCGCCGGAGTGGTCCTTTTCAGCTCATCCACCACGTAGTTGGTCGGAGGAAGAGTGATGTAACCAGCTCGGAGAGGAATAAGAATCCAACTGTCATAGGGAACACGGAATAGGCTATCCCCCCCAACCTGATGCACTTCCATTTCAGCGATACCAGGAGTTCTCTCCAGCAGGGCATTCCCGGGAACATCCAGGGGAACCCCCGCCAGATTAGGCAAATATCCCAGGTTTCCGATGTAAAAACTCAAAGCTAGAGCCTGTCCCTCATAATAGGGCCCTGGAGCTAGGGACCAGCTATACTCCAAGGGATATCTTCGGCCAGCTTCATCAGCCTTCAAGAGATAGAGGGTTCTGGAACCGCTTTTGAATTCTTGGCTTCCCACTCGGGCTATGAATGGTCCCAGTTCCACAACCCCATCGTTATTTACCCTCAACACATAGGAGGCCATGGTACCAGAAATTTGTTGATCACCGGAGTTCCAAACTGTGGGTTTCAAAAAAGGTCCAGAGAGCAATGTTAAATTACTGGGGAGAACTAGAGGAGCCATGAGTACTTTCCCAGGATCGGGTTCATTAATCCGCAAATCGAAGGAAATCCGTTCCCCCTGGGTAAACCTGTCACCCTGGATCACTAATTCCAGATTCTCTGCCCCTAAGGAAACGGAAAACCCGAAAAGGAGAATTACCAGTCCCGAGAGGCGGGTTGTATATCTATTTTTTTGTTGCTTTTCCATCGTGTACTCTCAATTTGTTTAACGTATTCCAACATGGTTGAACCGGATCCGCTATTAAGAGTGCTTCGTCCGGTATCTTTGGGGGGGGAAAGGGAGGAACTTAAAGCTTGAATTTTCAAAAGGGTCAGCTCCAAATTCCTCTTTGTTTCCAGGTTTCGGGGCTTAATTTTTAGGGCTTTTTTAAATTGCAAATAGGCCTCTTGGTATAATCCCCGTTGGTAGTATAAGTGGGCTCGGTTAAAAGCCAGTCGGAACTGAAGATCCTCATAGGTCTCCCCGGTGATGCCATCCCAGACCTCCAAAGCCGCTGCGGATTCCCCCAGGGCGTAAAAAACATTCCCTAGGTTATACATAACCCAGGCTTCATGACGACCGGTTTTCAAAACACTAAAATATTGAAGACTGGCTTTTTGGAATTCACCCTGTTGGAAGGAATAATTCCCTAAGATGACCTGAACCCCGTCTTGGACATCGCTGCAGGAACAAAAAAGGAGGGCACCCAAGATGAGAATTGACTTACGTAGGAACTTCAAAATATTTTTTTCCATCGAATGATCCTGACGACCATGGAAAGAGTGAGAAAAAATAATCCCAACAAAAGAAATATCCTGTAACGGTTTACAGATTCCAATTTAACCCCCCCAATATTACCAGAGGTCTCCATAAGAAGACTTTTTATTCGATTAAAAACTCCCGGCTCCGAAAGGTCAAAGTACTCACCCCTCCCCGCTTTCGCCAGGGTGGTGAGAAAACCTGTGTCTAGACGGGTTTCCACTTCCCTATCCCCCTCTTGTAAAGGTCCTGTGGCCGTGGGAATGGAAGAGCCTTTTGATGACCCCACACCCAGAATAAACAGCTTCTTGTCTTGTAAGGCGGACTCCTGTGCGATTCTCAGAGGATCCCCTTCCCAGCTTTCCCCATCGGAGGCTAAGATCAAAATCTTATACCGGGGACTGGGGAAACTGAAGGTGGAGAACCCTTTTTTTAATCCCTCAGCCAGATGACTACCCGGTGTGGACATCATTTCCGTGGATGCGGTGTCCAAAAGATTTTCCAAGAGATTAATATCCTGGGTTAAGGGACTGAGAACCTGGGCAGAGCCTTTGTAAACCGTGAAGGAGAACCGAGCTCCGGGAAGATTGGAAACCAAAGCTTTAAAGAGATCCAGAGACTTTTTAAGACGGGAAGGTTTTATATCCTGGGCATCCATGGACCGGGAAACATCCAAGACCAAGGCCAAATCCAATCCGCTGCGGGGATCCTCCACCGGAACATTACCCCATGATACCCCGGCTAAGGAGAGAAACATGAAAAGAAATCCTAAAACCAGAGAAATCCCGGAAATAAGACTTTTTCGCCTATAGATGGCTAGAAATCTACGGACCCGCCATTCCCCTAATATTCCTGACAGATCCCCTTTCCTGACCTTATATGTTCTATAGAGAATTATCACCAAAAGCCCAAGGATCACCAATGAACCGTAGAGGGCTTCAGGAAAAGCGATGGTCATAGGAGCTCCTTTAGAATGAGCTTGCGGATACCCAAGGAAAACAAGGCTAAAAGGAGGCCCAAGAGTAGGATTTCCTCATAAAATGACTTACGGGTAACCTGAACCTTAATTCTTTTCGCATTGGATTCCCGAGTATCAATCGCTCGAAAAACAGCTTCCAGATTTCCCGAGGAAGTGGCGGAAAAATAAGCCCCCCGATCGCCGGAGACCAGGGATTTGAGAAATTCTTCATCAAACCCCCCTTCTAAAGTTCCAGAGAGTTTTTGGTCCGAATCGGGAAGATCCAGCTCGATGGGTACACGTCCTTCCGTACCTATCCCTATGATATACAGTTTAATTCCCAGACTCCGAATCATTTGAGCAGCGGTTTCCGGGTGAATTTCCCCGGCGTTGTACTCCCCATCGGTGAGGGCGATGATAACCCGATCCTTTCCTTGGGTGTTCTGAAGATGGAGAACCCCGTAGGCCAGACCGAGCCCCAGGGATGATCCATTCCCCAGGGACATGAGTTTTAAATTTTTCAGCCGTTCTAAAAGGTATTCGTAATCCAGGGTGGGAGGAACTTGTAAAGCTGCGTCTTTGGCGAAGGTCACAAGTCCAATGGCGTCATTTTCCCGCCCTCGAATAAAGCTCTCCACTGTGGTAATAGCCGATTGAAACCGGTTGTCCGGTGGGAAATCCTGGGCGGCCATGGAGGGACTTTCATCTAAAACGATCATGATATCGATCCCCTGGGACAAATATATCTTGTCCCTTTCAATCCAAACCGGCCCAGCCAGGGCTATAATCATAAAAACCAGGGAGGACCACCAGAGGGAGTAGCCCAGGAGAATAAAACCTGTGAGGCGGCGGGATCCCGCTGGATGGGGTTCAGAATTCCATATTCCAAAAGCAACGATGATGAGGCCGCCACGGTGACGCCAAAAGTGGGTCAACCATATCAAAAGGGGAATAAATAGGAGAAGGAGAAAGGCCCCTGGCTCTTCAAAGCTCCACATTTGAGGTCTCCTCCATTTTCTGCGCGGTCTTCAGAAGAATTTCCAAGTCTTCCAACGCCCTTTGATCCGCTACTTGGCGTCTGTCATAAATCACCACATCGGACCACTGGAAAAAATCCGTAAAAATACGATCCGAATCCCGGTCCAAATGGACACCAAATACGTCTCGAAGCTCCTGGGTGGTAAAGCTCAGCAGATCCTTACCCCAACGGGCCGACAAGTACTCCCGGAGGATAATTTGAAGGCGCCGGTAATATTCCGAGGATTCCAAGCCAAAAAGCTGAACCTTGAGTTTTCCCGTTTCCTTGGTAAATTTTTTAAAGGGCCTAAGTCGGTTATAGGTTTGTCGCAGGCTCAAATACCAATTTCTCATCCGGGTATGGGTCTTCCAAAGGATGAGGGGAATAAAAACTAAGAGTCCGAGAATCAGGGTTAGGGTGAATTCTGTCATGGGGAGGAGAACCTGTTCCCGGGGGGGAGCCAATTCGTTATTTTCCAGGAGAGAGGAGGTATAAATCCGAAGATCCTCCAAATTGAGGCTCCCCAGGTTTATTTGCGGCAGAGTCCGGCTCCCTGTAGCGAAGGGTGTGAAGGTAATAATCACTTTATAGTTGGGGAGTTGGGGAATCATTTGAACATTTTTTATTTCCACCCAATCCAGTACCGCCAGATCCGTGGAAACAAAAAGATCCTGTGCCTCCCCTGGAAAAAAGGTGATATGCATTTCCACTGTGTCACCCACGTAGAAAGTGGCGGGGATAAAAAGAGTTTCCAGTAAGGTATACCGGGACTGGGCGCTGAGAAGACTTCCCACAAGAGCGAAGAGCATAAAAAACCGAAACTTCACCTCCGGGCCTTCCTGCGGTTGAAAAAAGCCACGAGACGGGCCGCAGGGTCATCCACGGTGGAGACTTCCAAGGTTTCTATCCCCCTCCGGCGGCATTCCCGTCTCCAGTGAAGTTTATGCAAGGTCCACTTGTCGTGGTAAACTTGCTGGAAATTACTGGACTCACCGAAAGCGTGAAGGACCTGTCCCGTCTCGGGATCCTGGAGCTCCAGCCACCCGGTTCGGGGGAAATAATCATCCAACGGATCGGTGATCATAAGACAGATAATGTCGTGTTTTCGGGAAAGGATGGAAAGTTCTTGCCAGTACCCGGTGGTTCTGAAGTCTGAAAGGATGATAATGATGCCCCGGTGTTTCATGGACTCATGGACAGTCCGTAGGGCCAGTGACAGGTCGCTTCCCTGCCCCTGGGTGTCCAAGGTCAGACAATCCTGAATGAGCCGGGTGGCATGATTGCGACCTTTCCGGGGCCCCACCCACCCTTCAATCCGGTCGGTGTGAAAAATAGCCCCCACTTTGTCATTGTTGGAAACCGCTGCAAAAGTCAGGTTGGCAAATAAAATATTCAGGATATCCCGTTTGCTCATGGGACCGTTCCCCGCATATAGGGAGGGAGAAAGGTCCACGACCATTTGAAGTTGAAGCTCCCGTTCCTCCCGGAATATTTTCGTATAAGGGGTTCCCAGGCGGCTGGTCACATTCCAATCGATAAAGCGGGAATCATCCGTTGGGGAATACTCCCGAACCTCATCGAACTCCAGCCCCGGTCCTTTGAAAACCGAGCGGTAGTTTCCTGAGTAGATTCCTTCCACCACTTTGGAGGAGGTGAGTCGGAGATTTCGAACTTGGGGATAGAGATCCAGTCGATTCATGGGGCTTAACTGATGGAAACCGCAGCTAAGAGGATTCCTATCACGTCTTCGGTGGTGAGTTCCTCCGCCTCGGCCTCGTAGGAGAGGATGAGCCGATGTCTGAGGACATCGTAAGCCACAGCCTTCACGTCTTCCGGAAGGACGAAACTCCGCCCTTCCATCACGGCCTTTACCCGGGCGAGGCGATAAAGGGAAATGGACGCCCTGGGACTGGCGCCGTATTCAATAAACCGGGCAAAGGGGTAGTTCTTCCGGTCTTTTTCCCGGGTCGCTGCCACGATGGATACTATATAAGTCTCAATTCTTTCATCCACCCGAACGGTTTTGACCGCGGAGCGGATGTGTTCCAGGGTTTCAAAATGCAGAACCCGTTTCAAATCCGGTGATTGGTAGGTTTCGCTGGCCACGGTTCTGAGGATTTCCAATTCTTCCTCCGGTGAGGGGTAGGAAATTTTCAATTTCATGATAAACCGGTCAAGTTGGGCTTCGGGAAGGCTGTAGGTCCCCTCGTGTTCGATGGGGTTCTGGGTTGCCAGGACAAAAAAGGGATCGGGAAGAATGAAGGTGGTTTCCCCGATGGTCACCTGCCCTTCCGCCATGGCTTCCAAAAGGGCGGATTGAACCTTAGCGGGGGCCCGATTGATCTCGTCGGCTAAAATAAAATTGGAAAATATGGGTCCCTTCCGGGGAACAAACTCTCCGGTCTGTGGTCGGTAGATCATGCTACCCACCAAGTCGGCGGGAAGAAGATCAGGGGTAAATTGAATCCGCTGGAAGGTCCCTCCCATGATTCCCGCCAGGGTTTTCACCGCCAGGGTTTTAGCCAAACCCGGGACTCCTTCCAAAAGGATATGTCCACCGGCGACGACACCCATGAGCAGGCCTTCCTGGAGAGCCCCTTGGCCTACAATTTTTTTAGATAGTTCATCTTTGCAACTTTTGAGGAGCCGGGCGGCCTCCTGAATCCGGGTTTCCCGGGACTGATCCTTTTCCATTTTTCCTTCCTATGATCGGTAATCTGCGTTTTCGTGAATATATTCATGGGAGAGATCGCTGCCCCAAACCTGAGCTTTGGCATTTCCCAATCCCAGGTCAAAGGTGATCTCCACTGACCGGGAATGGGGTGGGAATCCTTCCTTTTTTTCTGGAAGAAGAGCGGTTTTCATAGCCAGACTGAGCCTGAGTTCTTTTTCCTTATCTAAGCGGAATGCACCCCCGGAAAACACTGTTTCGCCTCCCAGGGTGACCTGGAGGCGAGTTGGATCCAATTTCAGGCCTTTATTTCCCCAAAAATCTCCCAGAGAGCTCACCAAACGGCCTAAATTGGGGTCATTTCCATAGATAGCCGTCTTCACCAGGGGAGAATTGACCACTGCCTTGGCGGCATCCCTGGCCAAGGTATAATCCGGAGCCCCAGAAACTGTCACATCGAGCACATGAGAGGTTCCCTCACCGTTTCGGACTATGTTTTTCGCCAGGTCCAGGCAGACCAGCTCCAAAGCCGCTTCAAAAGCCCCTAGGGAGGGCGCATCATAATGATTGGAAGAAAAGGCCAAAACCGTATCGCTGGTGGACTGGTCAGAATCCACGGAAATGGAATTAAAAGACCTTTGTATCACCCGGGACAAAATTCCCCGGAGCTCTTCCCGGCTGACTTTGATATCCGTCACCAGAAAAACCAACATGGTCGCCAGGTTGGGCTCGATCATCCCCGCACCCTTGGCCACACCTAAGATCCGCCCTTCCCCCAGGGTAATAGAGGATAATTTCGGATAGCTGTCTGTGGTCATGATCCCCTGGGCCAAGGGAAGGGCTGAAAGACTTTGCAATCCCTCCACCAGACCAGGGAGGGCTCCTTCCATTTCCGGGACTGGAAGACTCCATCCGATAATTCCCGTGGACGAGGGAAACAGGGAAGAACACTGGAGTAGACCTTCGGTGGCGGTGCAAAGTCTGCGGGAGTCTTCCACCCCGGTGGGCGAACCCACGTTGGAAATTTTATTGTTGATCAAAACACCCTGAACCTGGGGCTGTTGAAGGATTTCCCTACCCAGGATCACCGGAGCTCCGGGAAAAGCATTTTGGGTAAACGCCCCCGCAAAGGATGCAGTAGGTTCATCCAAAAGCAGGAGATTCAGCTTCATGGGTAGAGGTTTATCTACCGGTCTTTCTTTGGGAAAAAATGTAAATCCCACGGAGGAAGTTTTAAATCCCTTGGGAAGAGTCGCTTTAGCTTCAAGACTGGTAAGGTAATCAGAGACGCTTTTAAATTCCATTTGTTTTCCGGTATATCAGAAAAGCCTCCCGGTCGGCAAGGGACTTACAATTCAACCGCTAGCCAAAGTGGGAGGTGATCGCTCACTCCCCGGGGATTTCTCACGGACCAGGGAACCGGATGTCCTTGAGAATTCACCATTCTCTCCGGCCTCAACACCTGAAACCCCACGGAGGAAAACCCCTTCTCCGGCTCCCCCAGAAGAAAATGATCCAAGGGTTCCCACTGACCCTGGTAAAAATAGGACCCTTTTTCCGATGACAGACTCCAAGCATCCCAAACCAAGGCCCCAGCCTCACGCCCGGGAGAAAGACCGAGAACCCCCTCGGCTCCAAACCCCAAGGCCCCTGAAAAACCCGGCCGCGGATAAGTATTAAAATCCCCGGCGGCTATAAAAGGTTGGCCTTGCGCTTTCAACTGGGACATCCGGCGGCTTAAAAGTTTAGCGGTCACCTCACGAAGGGGTTCCGTGGACCGGATATCTGGAATCCGACTTTTCCAGTGATTGTTAAAAACTACCAAATCCCCCTGGGGAGTTTTTACC
>CAZUXL010000017.1:19730-37921 GCA_964624355.1 uncultured Spirochaetales bacterium | reverse complement strand
TCCAAGGCTCAATTGAATTCTACCACATTGGAACCCGAGAGGCAAATTTATTAGGTAAGGATTAGGGATGGAGGGAGGGGATTTCTAAAGGCTGATTTTATATTAGAATAAAACTGGAGGCTCCAATGGAAAAACTTACCGTGGGATTTGATCTGGGGGGGACGAAGATGCTCTGCGCCCTGGTGGATGGAAGTGGGAAGATTCTCGTCAGGACAAAGCGGAAAACCAAGGGAGCCGAAGGCCCTCAAGTGATAACGGACGAAATTATCGCCACCATTCGAGAAGCTCTCAGTCTGATACAGAAATTACCTGAAGATTTAGAAGCCATCGGCTTAGCCATTCCTGGTCTGTTAGACCGGGCGAAAGGTAAGGTCATCCATACCCCTAACCTGGGATTTGAAAATTTCCCCCTGGTGGAAAAGTTGAAAAAAGTTTTTCCTGTCCCCATTTTTCTGGAAAATGATGTGAATGCCGGAGTCTATGGCGAATTTATTTCCGGTGCAGCCAAGGGTTTTAATTCGGTTCTGGGGGTTTTTCCCGGAACTGGCATCGGTGGCGGTCTGATTCTCAATGGGAAACTTCACCGGGGTGCCAGTGGCAATGCGGGGGAGTTTGGACACATGACCATCCAATTGGAAGGCCCTTCCTGCGGTTGTGGTGAAAAAGGTCACGTGGAAGGAATGGCCAGTCGGAGCGCCATGAGCCGGGAGGCAGCAGGCCTCATTGCTTCAGGGGCTATCAATGGGGCCTTGGGAGAATACGGAAGCAACGTAAAGGACCTCTCCAGTAAATTTTTTGCCGAAGGTTTGAAACTTCGCAATCCCCAGGTGGTCTCTATCATTGACCGGGCTGCGGATCATTTGGGTGTTGCCCTCGCAGGAGCGATAAATCTTCTGGATCCGGAGTTGGTGGTTTTAGGGGGCGGTTTAGTGGAAAAATTAGGGGATTATTATATCAAAGCGGTGGAAAAATCCCTGCGGTCCCGGGCCATGCCTTTTATTGTGAAAACCACCAAGGTTCGGGGCGCCCAATTAGGAGATGACGCCGGAGTTTTAGGGGCGGCTTTTCTTGCCCGGGATTTTGCCCGGGAAGGCAGTTGAATGAATTCTAAAGGTTTGGCCTGCGTCATCAATTGTACCTCCAACTTTATCCGACTTGTCGTGGCCGAATTCGACTCTGAAGGAAAACCCCGGGTTGTGGACTCGGTGATCAATTACCATTCCCTGGGTAGGGATGTGTTTACTTATGGGATCGTGAGGCGTAAGGCCCTTCTCGCCGCCCTTAGGATATTTACCCAATACAAGGAATTTTTAGAGGGGTACGGCATCACCCCCCAGGAATCTAAGGTCATTGGCACCTCGGCCCTGCGGGAGGCCCGGAACAGGGATGCCTTTATCGACCGGATTGAAGTGAGAACGGGTTTTCGCATCAACGTGATCGATGGAATGGAAGAAAATCGCCTCATGTACATGATGGTTCAACATTCCTTAGCCCCGGTCATTCCCCAAATTCAAAAGTATAACGCCATGATTGTGGAAGTCGGCGGGGGATCCACGGAAGTGATGCTCCTGCGCCGGGGCTTGATAAACGCCATCCATTCCGTGAGTTTTGGGGCCATTCGCCTGGAAGAGGACTATAAAGAATTTATAGGGAGTTCCCTCATTGACGAAGCGGCGGTGCGCCAGTCCCTCAACACCGTGAAGGAACTTCTGGACCATGAAATGAAGACCTCCTCGGTGAGGTATTTTATTGCCGTGGGGAATTATGCCCGGCTAGTGGCAGGGATCCTCGGTGGACAGGAGTCCGATGTATATACCGTGGTCACCCGGGATGATTGGGAGAAATTGGCCCAGGACTCAAAAAAAATGCGCCCCGAGGACTGTGTTCTGAAATGGGGACTTCCCATGGCCGCGGTGGAGGGCTTGGGAAATGCCTTAATGGCCTGCAGTTTTCTTATGGAGGACTCCTTGGTCGAGGAAATTCACATTCCTTGGGGTGGTCACTCAGAAGGTATCCTTATGGAAATGGGGCCGGGGATCGATCCAGCTGTCCAAGAGCGGTTCACCTCCCAGGTTCGCGCCAGTGCCATTTCCCTGGGAAAAAAATATCACTTCGATCAGAATCATGCCAAACACGTGACTGAACTGGCTTTGGCCTTGTTTGACCAGCTCTCCCTAGACCATGGAATGGGGGAACGCGCCAGACTTTTGTTGGAAGTCGCCAGTTTGCTCCACGACATTGGAACATTCATCAAACCCTCAGGGCATCATAAACATGGGATGTATTTGGTGGAGAATGCGGAAATTTTTGGACTGGATCCCCGGGAAATTAAAATTGTAGCCAACTTGGTTCGGTATCACCGAAAAACCAGCCCCAATCCTACTCATATAAATTACACCGTCTTGCCCCGGGAAGACCGTTTGATGGTTTTAAAATTAGCCAGTCTTTTAAGAGTGGCGGATGCGTTGGACCGATCCCATTCCCAAAAAATAAGAAATCTTAAAGTGCAGAGAAAGGAAGACGAAGTTCGGCTCCATACCCAATGGGAAGTAGACCCCATCTCAGAGCGCTTTTCCCTTTCCACCAAAGGCCGGATGTTCGAAGAAATTTACGGGCTGAAACTCACCCTTCTTTAAGGATATGTGAATGAAATACGAGTACTTTGACCGAGAGTTGAGCTGGATTGCGTTTAACCAAAGGGTCTTGAGCGAAGCCCAGAATCAAACTGTTCCTCTCTTGGAACGGGTAAAATTTTTGGCCATTACCGCCTCCAATTTTGATGAATTTTTCATGGTCCGGGTTGCCAGCCTTAGAAGAGCTATTATAAGTGGTGATAGGAAAATTGGCCCCGGACCTTACGTTCCCTCACAGCAGCTTCGGTTGGTACACCAGCAGTATAAGGGGTTTCTCCAGGAACAGTACCAACTCTTGAATCACCTCCTTCTCCCTTCACTGCGGGAAAGAGGCCTTTCCATCGTTAAAATCGAAGAGTGGAATTCCCAGCAAAAACGCCACTGTGAGGAGCTGTTTAACCGGGAACTTTTCAGTGTGCTCGCCCCCGTGAAAGTTGAGGATAACAGGCCTTTTCCCTTCACGGGAAACCTCCGTCTCAACCTGGCCTTTCTTATTTATCCCGATCAGGTGGCAGATGTAACCACGGAGGATTTTCGGATCATTACCCTGGAAATTCCTCCTTATTTGGGACGATTTGTCCCCCTTCCCAGCCCCGAAGGCTGTCAGGACCTGGCCTTGATTGAAGATGTGATCGCGGCCCAAGCCCATCAGCTTTTCCCTGGTTATCAGATCCAACAGTCCTTGAGTTTTCGCATCACCAGGGATGCGGATATCCCCGTGGATGAGGAAGGGGAGGAGGATTATGTGGAAGCCATGGAGAAAATTCTTCAGAACCGTCTACACTCCTTCCGGGTGCGGTTCGAAGTTTCTGAAGATCGCTACGAACTTAAACGCCGGCTCATGGAAGCCTTGGATGTGGACAATGATACGGTGTTCGATATTCCCGGACCTCTGAACTTGAAAGACTTCATGTCCTTAGGCTTTCTACCCGGGTTCGAAACCGAAAAGTACCCCCTTTGGAATTCCTTCCGCTCCATTCCCATCAGTGAAGATATTTGGGAACTCATTAAACGGGAAGATCAACTGCTTTTCCATCCTTACGAGTCCTTCAGTCCCGTGGTTCGATTACTCACCGAGGCGGCCATCGATCCCAATGTGCTCTCCATTCGCATGACCCTGTATCGCACCTCCGGCGAAAGTCCCATCGTCAAAGCTCTGGCCAAAGCCGCTCAAGAAGGCAAGCAGGTGATCGTTCTGGTGGAATTGAAAGCCCGGTTCGATGAGGAACAGAATCTCGGATGGGCTCAAACGTTGGAAAAAGTCGGTGGAATTGTGATTTATGGGGTGGAGGGCCTCAAGGTTCATTCCAAAGCTCTTATGATTGTCCGTAGGGAGCCCGACGGGATTCGCCGGTATGTCCACTTGGGGACGGGGAATTATCACGATAAAACCGCCAAGCTTTACACCGACCTGAGTCTTCTCACCGCCCGGCCCGATTTGACCCAAGAGGTGGCGCATTTCTTCAACGCCATCACCGGTTATTCTGCTGTGACCCCTTTGGGGCATCTGGTGATGGCTCCAAACCACATGAAAAAAAAGATCCTAACCCTGATTGAGGGGGCGACCCGCCAGGCAGCTATGGGAATACCTGTGAGAATTTTGGCCAAAATGAATTCCCTGGCGGATGAAGATGTGATTAAAGCCCTTTACGGAGCCAGTGAGGCCGGGGTTCAGATAAAACTCAATGTCCGGGGCATCTGCATGTTGGTTCCCGGGAAAGAATTCTCTGTAAATATTTCTGTGGTCTCGATTGTGGACCGGTTTCTGGAGCACAGCCGGATTTTTTACTTCCGGGTGGGGGACAGGGAAGATGTGTATCTTTCCAGTGCCGACTGGATGTATCGGAACCTGGAACGCCGGGTCGAACTTATGTTTCCCATTTTACAAAAAAATCTTAAAGACCGGGTCATTTCCATTTTAAAAGCTGGTTTTGAGGATAATGTGAAATCCCACCGCTTAGGTCCCGATGGGGTTTATACCCGAAGAACCCCGGAAAAGGGGGTGTCACCCTTCCGGTTGCAACAGCTTTTTTACGAGGAAGCCCAAAAAAACAGGGAGATGGTGGAAGGGCAGGATAAAACCGCCCTCATCGCCCGAAAAAAACAATAGTTATCATTCATAGAATTTCTCTCGATAATCAAGGTAGGGCGCCTATAATGGGAGAAACAAATGGTAGTCGAACTTTTACAAGGTTACGATAATTCTGCTGAGACCTCCCGGAGTCTCCGGGACGTGGATGTGGACTACTTTCTCAATGATGGGAAATGTTGGCTGGAAACCTTGGACGGAGTCATGGGTTTTATCCGTCTGGAAGATGCGGTCACCCGAAATCTTACGATTCATGTACCGATTCGGGGGACTCCTCTGGTTTATCAAAGCGTGGAAGGAATGATAAGAGCCGGCTGGAGAGTCATGGAATAACTCCCCAATACTCCCTCAGGAATTGTATGATACCCTGAGGGTGGGGCGTCGATTAGAAATAGTACCGGAAACCGAAGGCTCCTTGGAAGCCCCAGCCTAGTCCGGCTCCTGCACTGGTCACGGCAAGTCCAACAGATGGTGCGACTTCCAGGAATAATTCCAGTTTTTTATTCAGAAGATAGGTATTTAGTCCCAGAGGGAATCGGACACCGGCGTTGATATTGGTATAATTATTCCCCAGGAAGACCCCAGCATAGAGCCCCGGTCCTGCATAATAATTTAAAAATTCCACGAGAGGCCCCTTCCACATCCAAAGGTCCCCAGTGGCTCCAATTCCAAATCCCCAGGAATTGAAACGTCCATCCACAGTGAACACATAGGGCATGTCATCCAGTTTGAAAGTGACGGCCACACCGCCCAAATCCGATCCGCCTGGACCAAAACCGGGAGTTGCCGCCAAGCCTAGTCCCAGGGAAAATACCGAAGACAGTGCCATAACGGTCATTAAAAAAGAAACCAATGCAAATCTTTTCATAGAATCTCCTTACCTCTTTAAGAGGTTTATTCATCGTATTAATATATGTGCCTAGTTTTTTTAAAGCAAATTTAAATGAAAACCTCAGGACTGGCAAAATCTGTCTATTTTATGTATCCTTGACTCCAATTATCAGGAATTAATTTTTTTCGGAGGATATATGAATATTGAGGCTTTAAAAGCATTTGGTCTTTCTGTCAGGGCACTTTCCATGGATGGGGTTCAAGCGGCTAATTCCGGGCATCCGGGCTTACCCATGGGATGCGCCGATCTGGGGGCTGTTCTCTACGGAGCAGTCCTTAAACATGATCCTTCCCATCCGACTTGGGCTGATCGTGACCGGTTCATTCTCTCTGCTGGTCATGGATCCATGTTTCTCTACTCCCTTCTGCATCTCACCGGATACGATCTTCCCTTGGAAGAAGTAAAAAAATTCCGCCAAATCGGGTCTAAAACCCCCGGTCACCCAGAGTACGGTCTGACCAGCGGCGTGGAGACCACCACAGGACCCCTGGGGGCTGGATTTGCCAACGCCGTGGGATTTGCCGTGGCAGAAACCAAACTTGCCGCGGAATTTAACACCCCAACCCACAAAATCGTGGACCATTTTACCTACGTACTTTCCGGTGATGGCTGTATGATGGAAGGGGTGACCTCGGAAGCTGCGTCCTTGGCTGGGCACCTGGGCTTGGGGAAGTTGATCGTTTTTTACGATTCCAATCGAATCACCATTGAAGGTCACACGGATATTGCCTTCACAGAAGACGTGGGTAAGAGATACGAAGCCTACGGCTGGCAGGTGCTTAAAGGCAGCGCTTTTGACCATTTGGGTATGGCTTCTTTGGTGGATCAGGCTAAAAAAGCCATGGATAAACCCACCCTCATCATTTTGGAATCCATTATTGGGTTTGGATCTCCCAACAAGGCCGGTTCCCAGGAAGTTCACGGCGCTCCTTTGGGTGGGGATGAAATCAAAGCAACCCGGAGAAATCTGGGCATTCCTGAAGACCAAGACTTTTTCATTCACCCTGAAGCAAAAAATTACATAAGTGGAAAACAACCAATTTGGACCACTGCGAGAAGGGATTGGGAGTCTAAATTTGCATCCTGGGCCCAAGCTAATCCCGAGTTGAAAGCCCGGTGGGACCTTTTTCACAATCCCGCCGAAGCTCTAAAATCCGTGGTTTGGCCCAGCTATAAAGTGGGGGATTCCTTGGCCACCAGGGTTTCCGGTGGAAAGGCCCTCAATGCCGTAGCCGCCGCCCTTCCTGGTTTTATGGGAGGTTCAGCGGATTTGGCTCCCTCCAATAACACAAATATAGCGGGAGGCGGAGACTTTCAGAAGGCCACTCCCCTGGGACGGAATATGCATTACGGAGTTCGGGAACACGCCATGGGTGCGGTGGTGAATGGAATGGTGCTCCACGGGGGAATACAAGCCTACGGTGCTACCTTTTTGGTCTTTTCCGACTACATGAGGCCCCCACTGCGGTTGTCCGCCCTCATGAAGATCCCCTCCCTGTTTATTTTTACCCACGATTCCATCTTTGTGGGTGAGGATGGACCCACCCACCAGCCCGTGGAACATTACGCCCTTCTCCGGGCTATTCCCAATCACTTGGTGCTAAGGCCGGGGGATGCGGAGGAAACCAATGCGGCTTGGGAACTGGCTCTGAGTCAAAAAGATCGGCCCACCTCCTTCCTTTTAACCCGGCAGAATCTAAAAGTGTACCCCAAACCCGCTGACTGGAAAGATTCCTTCAAAAAGGGTGGGTATATTGCCCAGGACTCCGAAGGGAACCCTGAGACCGTGGTTTTGGCCACGGGAAGTGAAGTGAACCTGGCTTTGGAAGCCCTCGCCCTGAGTCCTAAAAAAGTCCGGGTGATCTCGGTTTCTTCCCTGGAACTTCTGAAGGCCAACCCAGAGCATTACAAATCCCTGGTTCCTGCGGGGGTGAGGGTGGTGGCTGCGGAATGCGGAATCAGTATGGGGTGGGATGGTTTGATCACCCCCGGAGCTTTCTTGGGAATGAGTAGTTTCGGTGAATCCGGTCCAGGGGCGTCCGTGGCGAAGCATTTTGGATTGACCGCTGAAAACTTAGCAAAATTATTTTAGTTAAACTGAGCCTTTTTCAAAACGAAGCAGGAATCCACCGCAGTAGTTTTGAAACAGGCTCAATAGGTTTAAATCCCAATTAGGAGTCATTCGAGTCGTTCGATGGGCTCCCAGTTTCTCTGTAATTAGCTTTTAGCAGGGTCTTTTTTAAAAGCCAGGATGATCCTTGCTCCCATGGGTGTATTTAGGATTTCCATCGACCCACTCTGGGACTCCGCCAAGGTTTTAGACCAAGCCAGCCCCATTCCCGGACTAAAACATTCCCCTAAATTACCCAGGACCTCCGCTGGAATCCCGGGACCTTGGTCTTGAACCTCCAAAATACTGTAAAGTTCATTTTCGGAGAGAGAGAGGTGGATGGAAGTTTCATCCCCGGTATTTTCACAACAGTTTTTAAATACATTCCAAAGAATTTTAAGTGTTTTAAGACGGTCGATCCAACAAGGGAAGGATCCTTCCCCTCGAATATTCCAACGAGTTTTAGGGTAAATGAGTTTAAGTTTTTCCACGGTTTCCAAAACAAGTAGGTTCAGATCTTGGTTCTTTTGGTTCAGCACCGGTGGTTGTCCCCGCTTCCAGTAGACCACATCGGAGACCGCTTCCATAAGTTCGCTCATTTCCCGGGCTTTTCGCTGGATGATGGCGGCATAGGACTTTGCCTCGGGGGTTTCCTGAAGTTCTTCCAGTAATTCTCCATAACCAATCACGGAGCTGAGGGGGTTTCTCAGGTCGTGGAGAGTTTTACTGAGGATCTTCAGAGGATCGGTCATGGGACCGGTGCGTCCGGGAGAAACTGGATGGTCAGAATCTCGGTCTCTACCCTGTGGGTGTTTTTTACATAAAGCGTTTTTGTAGCTTCATTGTAAAAATACCCATCGGAGTATAACTGGAACTGGGGATCTGGCCGCCAGCGGATGTCGTGAAGTTTGATATGGTCAAATGGGGGTACGTTTTGAATGATGGTGTGATGGGTGGTTCCTACGGACTGTTGGAAGGTGATTCTAGCCGCAGTGGGGGTCACATCTATTTTACTATAGGCCGAAGTGGTTTTAATAAAGGCCCCGGGTCCCCAGTAATTTGACAGGGATATATCTCCTGGTGGGGATTTACCTAAGGTCTGGTAAACATAGAGGTCTTCAGGATAAACATTTCCTTCTTTCCTCAACAGAACACCTTTTTCGGTAATCAGGATCCGGGGTATTAATCCGTTTGCGGCTGCTTGACTCAAGGCTGTGGACTGGAGTGCCGTTGCCAAGGTCAACCAAGGGGTCTCCTTGTATTCATTTCCTAAAATTTCTAAGGCCAAACCAGCTTCTGCGGTGTCCAGGAGGTCCATGTAACCCCGTTCATTTACCAGATAAGCCATTCCCTGGAACTTGGTGACATTTCTAATCAGAAGTTCAAATGTTTTATTCACCCTATCCTTCACATCAGTCTTGTCCAGGAGCCTTAGGGCTGCCAGATTAGCCAACAGGGATACCCCTTCTGTGGAGCCCGCGGGGAGGGGTGAGGTGAGGAGTAAAGCCTTTAGTTTGCTGTAGAGAACCGCTGGACCATGGTAGTATGCGTCGCGGATCAGGAGTGGATTTTCAGCCCAGGTCACGGGGGATCCGGTATTTATTTTCTGGAGAAGGACTTCCATCTCTCTTCGTTTTTGGCGATGGGCTTCCACTATATTCCCAGTATAGGCCGCATCAAGATATCCGTTTCCTAAAACTTTGGCTGCGGCGGTTACCCGCTCATTTGCCGGTGATTTAAGATTCCGCAAACCCGCTTCGGTCATATAGGCCAAGCCCAGAGCTGGTGTGTACCCCGGTTCGCCTCCCCTTTCCCAGAGGCCGGCGGTGGTAAATCTGCCTGTTTGCCACCCTGAGAAGGCCTTGGTCCAAAAGTCCGTCCATCCAAGAGCCAGGGCTGAAATGGAGGGCGGGGTATTTTTTTCGAAGAGCCAGGCTTCCAAGGCCGATCCGGCGGTAGTACTGGACTGATCCAGGACCACGGGGTGCAGCCAGCCTTTTTGTGCCTTGATAATCACGTATCCCTTACTCCGGTCTATGGAGTCCCCTGCTCCGGAAAGGGTCAAGAAGCCCCGTTGTCCGTTGGAACGGATTTCCATGCTGGGGAGATTTTCTGGTGAGGATCCGGGAACTTCCTGGGCGGATAAGGGGAGGGAAAGACTTCTAACCGCTTCCGCATTGCTTTGGATTTGAGAAAGAATGGTAAGTTTTTTTCCTTCCAGACGGAATTGAACCTGAATATTATGTTGGAAATTCACCGTGATGGTCTGCCGGGAGGCATTTACTTGATAGCTTCGGGCCCTGGCTCTGTGGATCGTTCCGTCGGTGGTCTCCAAAAGTACGGGAGAATTGGCGGATAGGCTGATACTGATGCCTTTTCCTTGTATGTTGAGATCCACCACCTCGTCTTTTTCTTGGCCGCTGCTGGCCTTCCCTGAAATGGTCAAATCACCCAAGGACTGGGAGAATTGTTCATTTTTTGAGAACTGAAAAATTACCAAAAAGAAGAAAATCCCGAGGTAAAGGAGGGGTAGTAGGAAGAATAAGCGGCTGTTGATCCGGACCATGGATGCTATTTTACCGGCTAGTGGAAAAAAGTGCAACCTTGCACTCCTGCGGGTCCTCCGGTTATAGTGATCGACGGAGGACTGTGCATGAAATCCCCTTTTCGCTTCATTTTGATTTTACTGGTTGTTTCCAGCTGTGTTTCACCCCCCCCAGCTTCCCCTCCCCCGGAAAAAGCTCCGGTGGTTACTCCTAAGGTAGTTATTACCCCAGAAAAACCCCTTCCTCCCGTAGTTAACCCCGAAACCGATATCCTCACCATCGGCGATCAATTGAGGATATTTCAGGAGACCGGTGATGCGGCGAAAGCCCGCATCGCTGTGGAGACCCAAATAGGCCTAGCCCGACTCACCACCACGGATAAATCCGCTTATGCAGGACTCCTCTTAGCCGAAGGGCGGTTAATTCAGGCTAAAAATGAGTTTGAGGAAGTCCTCAAAGCCAAGCCCGATGATAAGGATAGTCTCATTTCTCTGGCATCACTTTCCGCAGGGGAAGGGGACACCACCAAGCAGCAGATATACCTGGATAGGCTTTTAAAAGCTTATCCCGCAGATCCCCAAGCCTTGGCAGCCATGGGCCTTTTTCACTATTCCCAAGATCGGACAGATCGAGCCCTGAAATATTTTAACCAATCTCTAGGAGCCCAGGACAACCCTGACGCCCGGGAAGGTCTGGCTAGGATTTCTCTGGATGAAAAAAAATGGGAAGAGGCTTTGGTTCAGCTGGAAGCCGGTTTGGCTCTGGATCCCACACGGGATACACTGTTTTCCTTAAAATCCCGGGCCCACAGTGGTCTCAAACAGTATTTGGAATCGGAAGTGGATTTGACCAGCGCCATCAAGGTCTCTCCAGAGAATCTTTGGAATCTATTGGATCGAGCCAGGCTGAGGTGGAGGGATTTATACAAACCAGAGGGATCCTTGGAGGATTTGGAAAAAGTTCTATCTTTGGAACCGGATAATTTCTTCGCCCTGGTTTACCGGGGGGAGATCAACGAGAGTAAAGACCACGTGAAGGCAGCCTACCAGGACTACCTCCAGGTACTAAAAATCAGACCTGATTATAAGTACGCTTATCCTTCCATGAGTATCCTGGCGTTTCAGTCCCAGGACTGGGAAAGGGCTCAAACTTATGCTCTGAAAGCGTGGACTTTATACAGTGGGGAATACGCCTTTCCTTGGATTGCTGCCCTTTCTTTAAGAATGCTCAATCGCCCCAATGATGCCAAGTCAATTTTGGATCAGGCTTACCGGCAGTATGGAAATCAACCCCTTATCCAGGAGATGTGTCGATTCCTCCTGACTCCCACGGTGGCTTTTGGTCTGGATGATGGACTGGCTAAGGAAAAAAGTCCGGTGGTTAAAGCCCGACTTAAATTTTATCAAGGGTTTCAGTATCACATCATGAAAATGCCCCAGGCCTCAAAAGCCCTCTGGGACGAGGTTTCACAACAAGTACTTCGAAACGTTCCTGAAGTACGAATGGCGAAAGCATTTCTTACGGAACTTCCCTGATGTCTAATTTTTTTAAGAATTTGAAAGAACGGTTTCAGGGGCCGGGTAGGGTGGTTATTCAAACCCATGATTATCCGGATTTTGATGCTGTGGCTGCCGCTTTTGGATTTTCCTACCTTTTAAAAGAGATGAAACCCGTGATCGTGGCCGGGGGGGATGTGGATAGTTATTCCCTTCAAGAAACCATGAAGCAGTTGAAAATCCCCCTCATTCCTTTGGACGAATGGGTGGGGCAACCTGAGGATAAAATCCTACTGGTGGATAGCAATCCCAACGGTTTAAATGTGACCATGGCTCCGGGGCGGCTATCGGGAGTTGTGGACCATCATCCTGTATCCATGAGCGTTTGCGACTGTTTTATAGATATTAGGGCGAATTACGGATCCTGCTCCGCCATGGTCTATAGTTATTTCACCGAAGTGAATTTACAACCACCGTCGGGGGTAGCTACAGCCTTAATGATGGGCATAATGATGGATACGGGGTTTTTAACCCGGGGTGTGAGTCCTGAAGATTTAGAGGCCTTCAATCACTTGTATTTCATAGGTGATTGGCGTTTAGGCAGTTATCTTTTAAAAAACTCCCTCACTGTGGTCGCCATCCCCAGGTTTCAGGAAGCCTTAACCCACTTTCGGGTGGACAGGGGTTTTGGCTTTTCCTGTTTGGAAGGCCAGGCGGGGGCTGAAACCATAGCTTTGATCGCCGATGATTTCATGAGGTTCCATGAAATACATTTTGTGGTGGTGGCAGCTCCCTTCGGAACCAGTTGGAAAATATCTGCCAGAAGTGAGGATCCCCTTATTCCTGCCGGGGGAGTGATACAAAGAGCCCTTTTAGATCTCGGGCCTGGTGGGGGGCATATTCACATGGGTGGTGGCTCTGTGACCTCCCAGCGATTTCCAGGGGCTGACGAACTCTTCCGGAGGTTCCGGGAAGCAATTGATTATTTTATCCGTAAGGGAAGTGTATGAAAGAAACAGTAACAAGACTTCAATGGGAAGACCGGGAACTAATTCTCCTGGGAACCGCCCACGTATCAAAAGAGAGTGTGGACGAGGTAAAAGCCCTTATTGCCCAAGAATCTCCCGACAGGGTTTGCGTGGAAATCGATGAAGGTCGGTTCAGATCCTTAAGAGAGGCGCAGAACTGGGAAAAATTGGATATTTTCCAAATTATCAAACAAAAAAAGAGTTTCCTGCTTTTAGCCAATTTGGCCCTCTCCAGTTTTCAACGGAAGATCGGTGCCTCCCTGGATGTGAAGCCCGGTTCGGAAATGCAGGCCGCTGTGGAAGCCGCTGAAGCTGCTGGAATCCCCTTTAGTCTCATCGACCGGGAAGTATCGGTGACCCTCAGACGAGCCTGGGCTCTATCGAGTTTTTGGAATAAAAATAAGCTTTTAGCGGCCTTATTGGGGTCGGCTTTGTCGGATGAGCAGGTGAACGCCGAGGAGATTGAGAATCTCAAAAATCGTACGGAATTGGAAAGTATGATGGAAGAATTGGCGAAAGAACTGCCCTCGGTGAAGAAAGTCCTCATCGATGAAAGGGATCAATTTTTAGCCACCAAGCTGTTTCAATCAGAGGGTAAAAAAGTGTTAGCTGTTCTCGGGGCTGGTCACGTACCGGGCATGGTTCGCTGGTTGGAGGAATTGAAAGCCGGGACCAAATCCGCTGATCTTTCAGAAATTGATCACGTTCCCCCACCGGGTATCGGAGCTAAAATTGGACCCTGGGTTATTCCCGCACTCCTCATAGGAATCATTGTTCTCGGGTTTGCGACCAGCGGGGGAATAAAAGGTTTTGATATGATCAGGGATTGGATTTTTGCCACATCCATCCCTGCGGCTTTAGGAACCTTAGTGGCTCTGGGGCATCCGCTCACCATTCTAGCGGCCTTGGTTGCAGCTCCCATCACCACAGCCCATCCGGCCATCGGGGTGGGAATGGTGACCGGGCTTGTACAAGCCTTTATTCGAAGGCCTCGGGTTATGGATTTTGAAACCCTGAATCACGATATCACCAGCGTGAAGGGGTTTTTCAAGAATCGGATTACCCATGTCCTTCTGGTAATGCTCCTGTCTTCTTTGGGGGCTAGTATTGGAACCTTTTTAGGTTTGAAAGACATTATCTCCCGACTATTCGTATAATTCTAAAGACAATCCTGGGGCACAAAGGTTCCCCAGGGTACTCACAGAATATGTTTTAAAAATCGCTGGGTTCTTTCATTTTTGGCCTGTTCAAAGATTTCCGTGGGAGTTCCTTGTTCCACCACTTCCCCCTGATCCATAAAAACCACCCGGTCCGCTGCAGCCCGGGCAAATCCCATTTCATGGCTCACTACCATCATGGTCATACCTGATTTTGCCAATTCCAACATTACATCCAAAACTTCTTTCACCATTTCAGGATCCAGGGCGCTGGTGGGTTCGTCAAAAAGCATAACTTTGGGATCCATGGCCAATGCCCTGGCGATGGCAACTCTCTGTTTTTGTCCGCCAGAGAGCTGTTCTGGCCAGGCAGAGGCTTTTTCTGAAAGTCCCACCCGGATTAAAAGCTCTTTAGCCCGGGATTCAGCTGCGGGTTTGGACAGTTTTTTCACCAGGGAGGGGGCAAGGGTGATGTTTTCCAACACGGTGAGGTGGGGGAAGAGGTTGAAATTCTGAAAAACCATCCCCACCTCTTCCCGAATCCGGCGGATGTCGGAACCGTGGACCGTGACGTGGTCCTCATCTACCCAGACATCCCCCTGATCCAAGACTTCGAGGCGGTTCACACTCCTTAAAAGCGTGGATTTTCCACTTCCAGAGGGGCCGATGATAAACACTACCTGTCCGGGTTCCACGGTCATATCCACCCCTTTCAGGGCTTGAGCTTGGGTTCCATCCTGCAAGGTATAAGTTTTATGGGCATTTTTAATAGTGATTTTACCGGCCATGGGACTGCATCCTTTCTTCCAGCCACGCCACAATTCTTGAGAGGAAGAGGGTCATGACCAGGTATATCAAAGCGACAATGGTGAAGGTTTCAAAATAGTTAAAGGTCCGGGTGGCGTATTGGCGTCCCCGTTGCATGAGGTCCGTCAAGGCCAGCATACTTACCAGGGACGAGTCCTTTAAAAGGGCAATAAATTCATTTCCGATGGCGGGAATAACAATCCGGATTGTCTGGGGGATGATCACATGGATGAGGGCGTGGGACCGGCTCATTCCCAAAGCCAATGAGGCTTCCATCTGTCCCTTGGGAATGGCCTGGATGCCCGCACGGAAGATTTCAGCCATGTAAGCCCCGTAGCAAATGGCCATGGCAATCACCGCAGCAGGGATTCCCGACAACTTCAGCAGCTGATTCAAGGAATAATAGACGTAGAAAATCTGAACCACCAGGGGGATTCCCCGAATGACTTCCACATAGACGGTGGAAATACGCTGTAAAGTTTTATTTCGGCTAATCTGACCGAGTCCAGCTATTAGGCCGATTACCACCGCAGCCAGGATGGAAAAAATTGTCACCTGAAAGGTTACAATAAGGCCGTCGGGTACAAAGGTAATGATTTCCCAATAATGATTTACATAGGTGCCTTTTTCAATTTGACCGAGAGTTGCCGAAGCTTCTCCGGGGGTGCCGTTTTCAAATTGGGCAAAAAAAGTACTCAAAGGTTTTTGAACCTGAACGGAATTTACCAAGGGAAGCAGGGTGAGCAGGACGAGGGCACCAAAAAAGGCAATTCTCCAGGAGGAGAAAAGTCCCTTTTCACCTCGGGAAGGAATGAGCGCTCCATCGGTAACTTGGATTTTAACTGAGGGATTGGGTTTGTCGGGCATGGGTTACCTCGATCAGAGGATAGTTTTCAGGAAGAAGACTGTCAAGTTAAAAATAAAAGGAGGCTCCGGAAAGCCTCCTTTTTAAACGGGGATAGAAATAACTGCTTATAGTTTTCCAATCCGTGCGAGGGGTTCCGTAAAGATATCCAAATCTTCTTTTTCATTGGAGGAAGAAGCGTCTTGGGAATAAGGCAGCATCACATTATCTAAGGTCGTCTTGTCAAATGGGAGGGAATTGACACCGCTGGTTCCATAAATGGACACGTGCATCACCCCAATTCCTTTGGTTTCCAAATCGGACCGGGTTATGCCCAGGGCGGAGAAGGGGATTTTCATTTCATAGAAAGTATCAAGAGTTTTTGCGTGTCCTTTGGCTACGAAATCTACCCAACCTGTAGTTCCTTCTAAATCGGCAGGGGTATAACCGGATTTTTGTACACCCCAAACTTCAGCGGGTAAGAGCCCATCCACGGCTCCGTAAACGATGCCTGCGGCGGCAAAACCTTTCGTATTGGCCACGGTGTAATCGAAGAATCCATCGGCACCCATGGAGAAGAGGGATGGTTGTCCCACGCCGCCCTTGCTGGAGAACATGGCGATTTTATCCACCCCTAAGGACTGGTTAAAGTTGAATCCTGTAGGGTTGGTGTTGTACCAAAGATTTTTTCCTGTGGCTAAGGTTCCGATGCTGGCTTTGGTAGAATCCACGTCAAAAACCAGCATTTGTGGGATGTCGCCATTGGTGGGTTTGGCTTCGTTCCCACCGGAGTTCCCCATGATGTCATTTACATAAACGAACTGCCACCCCAAATAAAGATTGGTATCATCCCAGGTAGCATAGAGGGCATAGGAATCGTAGGAGGGGTACTCATGGTTGCCGTTAAAGGATTTGGCATCGTCATAGGCTGCACCTTGGGCGATGATCATATCCGCAGACCAATCGGCAAAACTGTCGGATTTTGTGCTGACGCAGGTGACACTCATGCCAGTCTTATACTTGCCGACCTGACCGTTGGGATTGGTCTTGTAATAGGTGGAAACTTGGGAAGGATCCTTTACAACGTAGGAGGCGGTGGTGATGGGAGAATTATTTTTACCTGTGACGGAGGCAAAAGCTTTGACCACGAAGGCTCCGGGAGCTGTATGGGTTTTCACCAAAGGTGTTGAATAAAGAGATGAAGAGGCCGTGGGGTTAGATCCGTCGAGGGTGTAACGGATTTCGGACCCTGCCTCGCCGGTCATGGTTATGGTTATGTCCGTATTGATATTGTGAACGCCTTCGGGAGAGATGGTGATAGTGGGGCTAGCAGCCGTGGGATTTACAATATCCCCACCGGTTACCTGAGGAGCATTGAGAGTGATAGAGGAAAGTATGGGTGTTCCTTTTACAAACGACAGTCCCCCGTAAGTGGTAGCACCAGCAACGATGAAAACAGTCTCAATGCCCGATGTTAAATGGGTTATTCCGTCTTTCAACGTAGTAATGAGAGTATAAGTTCCGGGAGCCATAGGTGTGGTGAGAGTCCAGGTTCCGTTTGTTTGTGTTAAGGTTAATGGTGTAACCGTGGCGCCCTTGGTTAGGGTTGCCGTTATTGCGGGATTTGTTAAATTCAATCCCGTGGTTATGGCTTCTAGAGTAAAGGTGCCATTAGCCGGGAGAGCTGTAAGCACGGGACTGACTGAGGATGTTAGGCCAGGTTGAATCGTAAAGGTCGCAATACCTCGCCCTAAGGCCACGTTTTCAGAATTATAGCCATCCACGGTCAGGGTGTAATTTCCGGGAATTAGGCTGATTGTGGGGAGTAATCCCCCTTGTGTTGTTTCAATTGGTGCAGGATTGCTAGGTCCCGTAATGTTTAGGATGAAGTTGGTGATGGTTAAAGGAGTTGTGGGATTTAATAATCTGCCCGCCTCCTGGGAATCGATACTCACCGAGAGTTGGCCGAGTACTTGAGAGGGGTTTACCGAACCTGCATCGCAACTTCCTAAAAAAACGATTATAGCAAGTACGGAAAGGGCTTTTATTAAATTATCCACTTTGGGAATCTCCTTTAGGAAAACGTTTTCCATTTCATTATCCCCCCTCTTGTTATTTTTGTAAACATAAATTTTCTAAATTCATTGAAATTCTGGAAATCGTTTACCGTGAATCTAAAAAAGGGATATTTTATTCTAAATACATTAAAAAATGGGATAAAAGGCTTGGGGAATAATTTAACTTAGGAAAGTGAGGTTCTTAAAATGTTTATGAGTGAATAGTAAGCCAACCTATTTGTTTTTAAATAGGCTAAGGGCACCTCATAAGGGTATACCTTAGAAAATTGATAATTGGGGGAAAATATGCCGGCGGTGAGACTCGAACTCACACACCCTTGCGAGCGGCAGATTTTGAGTCTGCTGCGTCTACCATTCCGCCACGCCGGCATTTGTTCAATAACTTATCAGAAAGATTTGAGGTAGTCAACTTATAAAGCGGTCGGGGTGAGAGAGGGGCCCCACAGGGCAGAGTTCCGGCTTGAAGCCGTCAATGCCCTGTGGGGCCCCTCTCTCACCCCGACCACATTCC